>JANMIH010000508.1:0-1696 GCA_031375685.1 Polaromonas sp.
CCCTGTCGCGCGCACCGGACGGTTTGTGGTTTGGCAAAGACCTGAGTACACCCGAGCCGATACCTGAAGAGGCCATTGAGCGCGCCGTGGCGCTGATGCGCTCGGGCAGGCTGCACCGCTACGGTGAGCAAGGCTCAGGCTACCCCGAGCCATCACTGCTGGAGCAAGAATACGCCGCTTATGTGGGTAGCAAGTATTGCGTGGCGGTCAGCTCGTGCGGCGCGGCGATGTTCATTGCGCTCAAGGCGCTGGGTGTCAAACCTGGCGACAAGGTGCTCACCAGCACCTTTACCCTGTCACCTGTGCCGGGCGCCATTGCCCATGCCGGCGCTGAAGCGGTGCTGGTTGAAGCCAGTGGCGACTACATGACCGACATGGCCGACCTGGAACGCAAAGCAGCCACCAGTGGTGCCAAAGTGTTTTTGCTCTCGCACATGCGCGGCCACATTGCTGACTTGCAAGCGGTGCGGGCTGTGTGCGACAAATACGGCATCGCCATCGTCGAAGACTGCGCCCACACCATGGGTGCCAAGTGGGACGGCAAGCACACCGGTACCTGGGGCAAAGTCGGCTGCTACAGCGCACAAACCTACAAGCACATCAACTCAGGCGAAGGTGGCCTGCTGGTGACAGACGACGACGATGTGGCAGCGCAAGCTATTTTGATGTCAGGCTGCTACATGATGTACGACCAGCATATTTTGAAGCCTGCACCCGAGGTGTTTGAGCGCTGGAAATACGTCACGCCCAATTTCAGCATGCGCATGTCGAACCTGGCGGCCAGTTTGCTGCGCCCGCAAATCGGCCAGTTGGCAGACCGGGGGCGGCGCTGGAATCACATTTACGCCACGCTGGCGCGTGAGCTGGGCAAAGCCCGGTTTGTGTCGGTTCCTGCGCGCGATGCCAAAGAAGAATTTATTGCCAGCTCGATTCAGTTCACGCTTGATTTGACGCCACCCAAGATCGAGCGGTTTTTAAAAGAATGCAGCCTTCGCGGTTTGTACATCAAGTGGTTTGGCACGGCCACCCCGGTTGCTTTTACCAGCAACTACGAGCACTGGCACTACCTGCAAAACAAGCCAGACATTCCCAACTCCAAAGCAGTTTTAAACCAGTTGATGGACTTGCGCACGCCGCTGTCATTGACGGATGACGATTGCGTGCTGATTGGCCAGATCGTCACGGCGGCCAGCCAGATAGCCGCTGCAAATGAACACGCCTAATTTTTCACTCAACCCACAAAAGAAAGCACCCCATGAAACTCACCAACTTCCCACGCGTTCACATCACCCACGGCCCGACGCCGCTGGAGTTCATGCCCCGCATGACCGATGCCCTGGGTGGGCCCAACCTGTACATCAAGCGTGACGACTGCACCGGCCTGGGCTCAGGCGGCAACAAAACCCGCAAGCTGGAGTTTTTAATGGCCGACGCCGTCAAACACGGCGCAGACACCATCATCACCCAGGGTGCCACCCAGTCCAATCACGCGCGCCAGACGGTTGCCATTGCCGCCAAGATGGGCATGAAGTGCGAGATTTTGCTGGAAGACCGCACGGGCTCAAAAGTTGAAAACTACAAGCACTCGGGCAATGTGTTTTTGGATCACTTGTACGGCGCGAATGTTGCTGAAGTCCCCGGTGGCACCGACATGAACGCCGCCATGGCCAAGCTGGCCGATGAGCTGCGTGTCAAG
>JANMIH010000554.1:0-22480 GCA_031375685.1 Polaromonas sp.
AGCTCTTGTCAGCACTGTGGTGGTAGTGTCCGCTGCTTTGAACGCGTGGCTTGGATCGGCAGGCCTGCTGTGGGGTGCTGCATTGACAGGGCTGGTCGATGCCCATGCCACAGCAGCATCGGCAGCATCACTGATGGCAGCTGAAAAGATTACAAGCCATGAAGCCGTCTGGCCTATTTTGATAGGTCTGAGTACCAATACACTGATGAAAGCTGTACTGGCCTTCAACACGGGCGGCGTTGCCTACGCAAAGCGCGTCGTGCCTGGACTGGTGTTGATGGTCATGGCCGTCTGGCTGGGGGCATGGTTTGCAACAACGCTTGGACTTTAGCCGGGCCTGGCTGGAACTTTGAACGCAAGCTTATATGCTTTGAACCTCTTTCTATCTGTCACACTAAACTGCCACCACGTCCTTTGTCACCCATGAGCCGACTACACATCAAAACACATCTTGAAGCACACCGCACACAGCGCATTGGCTGGCTGCGCGCCGCCGTGCTGGGTGCCAACGACGGCATTGTGTCAACTGCCAGCTTGCTGGTGGGCGTGGCAGCGGCCAGCGCCAGCCAGGCCACGCTGTTGATGACGGGCGTTGGGGCGCTGGTTGCTGGCGCGATGTCAATGGCTGCAGGCGAATACGTTTCTGTCTATTCACAGGCTGACACTGAAAAAGCTGACTTGGCGCGTGAGCAAGCTGAGCTTTTGAAAAGCCCGGAGGCCGAGCTGCGTGAACTGACCGCCATCTATGAGGGACGCGGCTTGAGCCCCGACCTGGCACTTCAGGTGGCCACCCAGTTATCAAAGCATGATGCGCTGGGCGCACATGCACGCGACGAGCTGGGTATTTCAAACGCCTTCAGCGCCAAACCTTTGCAGGCCGCTCTTGCATCGGCTGCCAGCTTTGCGGTAGGTGCGGCATTGCCGCTGGGTGTGGCGGCGCTGGTGCCATTGCAAGGCGTGTTGTTGTGGGTTGCCTGCGCATCATTGCTCAGCCTGGCATTGCTGGGGGTGGTAGCGGCACGGGCGGGCGGCTCGGCCGTGTTGCCCAGTGTTTGGCGGGTGACGTTTTGGGGTGTGCTGGCCATGGCGGCGACGGCGGGCGTGGGCAAGCTGTTTGGCGCTGTTGTTTAGCCTTTTTTACTTCTGTTTTATGGGTGTTTTATGCCTTTTGACCAATCAATACCAGTGTGAGCAGCTTCTTATTCGATAGCAAATAATTCACGCCTAACGCCAGAACGGCGGGATGCCTGCAAAAGCTTTGATCTCTTTCAGGCAGCGTTTGGCATTCGGCTGCTGGCGTGCCATCAGCCAGCCAATGCCAAACCACGCATTGGGCTCGTCCGGCAGCATGGCGCGCCAGGCTTGTAAAGCCATCGATTCGTCGTTGTACAAGCCCAGTGCTACTTGCACTGGCTTGAGCGCTGTCGCCATGCGCTTGCGCTTGCCAGTGCTAAACAGCGGTGCTGTCAACTCAATCAGGTAGCGCAAGCGCTTCAGGCGTTTGCGCACGTCGTGCTGCTGCTCTTGATTCAAGGCAAGGAACTTTTTCCCATCGCGCAGCGCGCGCTTGTGGAGCTTGTCCAGACGCGAAGCCACCGCTTTTTTCAAGTCTGCTGGCGTTTGCGCCCCATCGGTTGCTTCACGTTGTACATAACCCAGCAGGCTAAGCAATGCCGCCTGAAAATCCGGTGCGCGTACCGCTTCGCCAGCATCCGGCGACTTGCCCTGGGTGTCCATGAAGTCAATCGCAGGGCCACCCGCTGCCAGCAACTGGGGTTGGAACACCAGAGCCAGATGGCTCTGGTCACGGTGCGCGCCCAAAGCCCTGAAGGCATTTACCAACGCTTCTTCCCATGCCGGGTTGATGGCATCTGTCAAGCCTGCCAGTTCCCGCAAAGCCGTGCGCAGCCGACGTATGCCAACCCGCAACTGGTGAACGTGGTCGGGGTTTTGGCTGCCACTGCCCAGCTCACTGGCGTTGGGAAGAATCTGGCCTAGACATGCCAGGACAACAGCGTTCATCATGTCATGCGCCGTTACCAAGGGTGCGTATTCGGGTGCGACAGCTGAAACGGCTTGGCCAAACGGTTCGGCTTGGCGCAGACGCTGGCCTTTCATCGACTTGGCAATCGTACTTATCCACAAGTCATGCACTGCACACCACTGGCGCGCCAGATCAACGGCATCCCGTGGCGTGCCTTCTTTCAATTCAACTTCCAGCTCGCAGATGGATTGCGAATGGCCATTGGCGAAAACACGGCCCTGATCCAGCGCAAGTTCTACCACCGAGCCGCCGTGCACAAGCTGCCGAGATATCCGTTGGACGTCCGTCCCATACAGCAGCTCCAGACTCGGGACAACTTGATCGCCCTTTAAACCCAATGCCTTGGCAATCGCCTTGCCAACCGGTGTGCCACGGTGGCGCGACAAGTCAAGCGCAGGCACAATACCGGCGCGCTGCGGCGCAAGGGTCACGTTGTGTTCCAGCCGCTGAAGCATGTTGGCGGTTGGTCCCTTGGCCGTTTGTAGCCAGAGCCTACCTTCCTTGCGCAGGCGCACCACAATGCCATGGCGGGCCAGCGCGCTGTCAGGCGTGTCAAAGTAGCTGGCCAGCAGGCGCTGACGGGTGGCCTTGCCTTCAAGCACAGCACTTGCCACGCTTTTCAGACGTGCAGGCGGGATTTCAAACTTCAACTCAAATTCAGTCATGACAGGGGCTCGGACACGTTAAGACGACAACAAATATTACCCTCAGACTACATTGAAATTTTTAAACCGCAAGTAGTCTGACAGCTTGATCTTCAAAGCAATCCATCAATTTTTTCTGGCGTAAATATGCAATACCGACGTCTTGGCCACAGCGGCCTGCAAGTCAGTCAACTCTCACTCGGTTCATGGGTCACGTATGCCAGTCAGGTCAACGTCAAAGCAGCCAAGGAAATGCTGGCCTTTGCCATGGACAGTGGCGTCAATTTTTTTGACAACGCCGAGGTGTATGCCAGCGGGCAAAGCGAAGCCGTCATGGGAGATGCGATCAAGGCTCTCAAGTGGCCACGCCTGAACTACATCGTGTCAACCAAGTTCTTCTGGGGGCTGGCAGAGCTTGATGCCAGCAAATCCACCGTTAACCGCAAAAACACACTGAACCGAAAATACCTGATGCAGGCTATCGACGGCTCATTAAAGCGAATGGGCCTGGACTTCATTGATTTGGTGTACTGCCACCGCCCCGACGCCAACACCCCGATTGAAGAAACCGTGCATGCCATGAGCGACATGATCACGCGCGGCAAGTCGCTTTACTGGGGTACCAGCGAGTGGTCGGCTGATGAGATTCGCGCTGCCTGGTGCATTGCTGACAAGCACCATCTGCACAAGCCAGTCATGGAACAACCCCAGTACAACCTGTTTCACCGCCAACGGGTGGAGGTTGAATACGCCCGCCTTTATGAAGACATTGGTTTGGGCCTGACCACCTGGAGCCCACTGGCCAGTGGCCTGCTGACGGGCAAATACCGCAACGGCGTGCCCAAAGGCAGCCGGGGTTCGCGCAAAGACATGGACTTTCTGGTCAACGGGTTGACAGATGACGCAAAAAACTCGGCCGTGACAAAACTTGAAGCCGTTGCCAACGACCTGGACTGCACAGTTGGGCAACTGGCGATTGCCTGGGCAGCCCACAACCCACATGTCAGTACCGTGATCACAGGTGCATCAAAAATGGCGCAGCTCAAGGACAATCTGGGGGCCATCGATGTCATTTCCCGTCTCACGCCAGACCTGTTAAAGCAGATTGAAAAAATCTCTGAGCCACTGGCCGATTGACGCAAAAAAATTGTTTGAAAAGCAATGGGGTTGAATCGACTAGTCTGACAGCTAAAGGTGACAGATCTTCAACAAGCAAAGGTGCAAAAACGTGACTTTAAAAACTTTGATGCTTTGGGTTCTTGCGCTTGTTGTGACCTGTCTGGCACTGGCGGGCTACGGCAAAGCGCGATGGAATGCTGGCACAACACAGCTGCTCAACCGGCTGGACGCGGCACAGGTCAAATCAGTGCCGAAGTTTTACAACGCCAAGGAGCTGGAAGGCCTGCCTGCACCGGTTAAACGCTATTTTGAAAAAGTGTTGAAAGACGGCCAACCCATCATCACCGCAGCTACGGTGCAGCACAGCGGCACCTTCAACATGAGCGAGACGGCCAGCAACTGGAAGCCGTTTACGTCCACCCAGCGTGTCACCACCAACCGCCCGGGCTTTGACTGGGATGCGCGGGTGAGGGTGTTGCCCGGGATTGCTGCGCACGTTCACGATGCCTACATTGCGGGTTCAGGCATGTTGAAAGTCGCTGTTTTGGGGCTGATACCGATGGCCAATTTACCTGAAACTGCTGAGCTGTCCAGGGGCGAATTCATGCGGTTTTGCATGGAGTCAGCCTGGTATCCAACCGCCTTGCTGCCGTCGCAAGGTGTGATTTGGCGAGCCGTTGATGCAACGTCAGCCGACGCCACGTTTACCGATGCGGGTATGACCGTCAACTTGCGTTTTGGTTTTGGATCTGACGGGCTGATAGACACCGTTTTTGCTTCGGCCCGAGGACGCCTGGTGAAGGGCACGATGACGCAAGCGCCGTGGCAAGGGCGCTATTCAAATTACGTTGAAAAAAGCGGCATGCTTGTGCCGATTCAAAGTGAAGTCGCCTGGGTTTTGCCTGCGGGTGCCAAAACTTATTACCGCAGTTTGATGACAACGGTCAGTTATGAGTTTTCCGCACCGCCCGACAGGAAACCCAAGTCATGAACACCCTGCTGTCAGACCAGAAGCGGCGCACGCCGGCGTCTGAACCGAGCAAACGTTATTTGCGATTGGGGTCAAGTAGCGAGCAGGATGCCGCATCGGTATTAATTTGATAGCTGGTTGCGCATATATACATTGGTCTATAGGCGTTTTTTACCCTGAAAGTGACTGAAAATGACCTCCTCAAGCGCCTTATCACTGCTGCCCGAGCCCGTACCTCCAGCCAAGTTGCCAGTGCCCAAAGCAGATCTTGTCAAACGACTTGGACTGGTGGCTGCGGCGGTGACACTGATCGCCATTGCGTTGCTGCCTGCCGGGGTAGGCCTGCCCAGAGCAGGCCAAGTGATGCTGGCGATACTGGCCTTCGCCGTGATTGTGTGGATGACTGAGGCGCTGGACTACGCCGTCAGCGCAGTGGTCATCGGCGCGCTGATGGTTTTCTTGCTGGCGTATTCGCCGGATGCCGCCAAGCCGCTGGGCGCTGACATGGGCACGGGCGCAGCGCTTGGTTTGGCGCTGTCGGGCTTTTCAAACAGTGCTGTGGCTCTGGTGGCGGCGGCCTGCTTTATTGCTGCAGCCATGACAGCCACCGGGCTGGACCGGCGCATCGCCTTGAAGGTGCCGTCAAAAGTTGACGCCAAAACCAATCACATCGTGATCGGTGCCATGGGGGTCGGCTTTTTGCTGTCATTCATTGTGCCCAGCACCACAGCACGCGTGGCATGCCTGGTGCCGATCATGATGGGGTTTATTCTGGCTTTCAAGGTGGACAAGCGAAGCCGGTTTGCGGGGCTGCTGGTGATTACCGCAGCGCAAACTGCCAGCGTGTGGAATGTCGGCATCAAGACCGCTGCAGCACAAAACATGGTGGCGATTGGCTTTATTGAAAAGCAGTTTCAAACCTCGATTTCTTGGCTGGAATGGTTCATCGCCGGTGCGCCGTTTTCAGCGCTGCTGAGCGTGGCGGTGTACTTCATCATGACGCGCATGATGCGGCCTGAGATGAAGGAAATTGCAGGCGGCCAGGCTGCTATTCGCGAGCAGGTTGAACAGCTGGGCGCTATGACGCCCAAGGAGTGGAAGCTGCTGGCGATTGTGCTGACGCTGCTGGGCTTTTGGGCCACTGAAAAAGTGCTGCACAACTTTGACACCGCATCGACCACCATCGCCGCCATTGCACTGATGCTGCTGCCGCGCATTGGCGTGATGGACTGGAAGCAGTCGCAAAAGGGGTTTCCGTGGGGCACGGTGGTGCTGTTTGCGGTGGGCATCAGCATTGGCACGGCCTTGCTGAAGACCAACGCCGCTGGCTGGCTGGCGAATGTGATCGTGCTGAACCTGGGTTTGCAGCAGGCCAGCGCGTTTGTGATTTTGATGCTGCTGTCGCTGTTTTTAATCATCATTCACCTGGGCTTTGCCAGCGCGACGGCTCTGGCCTCGACCATGATCCCGATCATCATCAGTGTGCTGCTGGCGGTGCAGGCGGGTGGCGCGAGTTCCTCAACGGGTGGCCCCGTGATCAACGTCGTCGGTATGACGATGCTGCTGCAATTTGTGGTGAGCTTCGGTTTTATCCTACCCGTTAACGCGCCTCAAAACATGATTGCCTACGGCACAGGCACCTTTGATTCGCGTGACTTTGTGCGTACCGGGCTGGTCATCACGCTGGCAGCGTTTGTGCTGCTGGTTATTTTCTCGCTCACCTACTGGCCGTGGATGGGCTACATGACCATTAAATGATATTTTTATGGCTAAAAACCAATAAATACGTGCACAAACAGCTCCTGAATAAATAGCACACTGATCACGTGAAAAGTCCCTTGTACTGCTCTCTGAGCAGGTTCTTTTGCACCTTGCCCATGGTGTTACGCGGCAGCTCAGGCACCACAAAACACTGCTTGGGGATTTTGAAGTTGGCGAGCTTTGACTTGAGTGCGGCGATGATCGTGTCGGGTTTTAGCACCGCACCCGACTTGGCAATCACCACCGCCACACCCACCTCGCCAAAGTCCGGGTGCGGCACGCCGACCAGTGCGCTCTCGGCCACGCCCGGCAGGTCATTGATGTAGCCTTCAATTTCTGCCGGGTACACGTTGTAGCCGCCGCTGATGATGAGGTCTTTGCTGCGGCCCACGATGGTGATGTAGCCGCGCTTGTCAATTTTGCCCACGTCGCCAGTTTTGAAAAATCCGTCAGCGGTGAATTCTTCTTTGGTTTTCTCGGGCATTCGCCAGTAGCCTTTGAAGACGTTCGGCCCTTTGACCTGGAGGCCGCCAATCTCGTCGACACCCAGCAATTTACCGCCATCGTCCTGCACGCGCAGCATGACGCCTGGCAGGGCAAACCCAACCGTGCCGCCCCGCCGCTCGCCCTTGTACGGGTTGGATGTCAGCATGGCGGTCTCGCTCATTCCGTAGCGCTCCAGAATCGTGTGGCCGGTTTTGTCTTGCCAGTCGTTGAAAGTTTCAATCAGCAGTGGCGCAGAACCTGCGACAAACAGGCGCATGTTGCGCACGGCGTTTTTGTCCAAGCCCGGCTCATTGAGCAACCGGACATACAAAGTTGGCACGCCCATGAACACAGTCGCCTCTGGCATTTTGGCAACGACAAATTTCGGGTCAAACCTGGCACACCAGATCATCTTGCTACCGTTGATCAGCGCGCCATGCAGGGCCACAAACAGGCCGTGTACGTGGAAGATCGGCAGCGCATGAATCAGCACATCGCCCGGCTGCCAACCCCAATAGTCTTTGAGCACCAGCGCATTGCTCAGCATGTTGCCGTGCGAAAGCATCGCGCCCTTGCTGCGGCCTGTTGTGCCACTGGTGTACAAAATGGCAGCCAGGTCGTCTGGGTCTTTTACCGCCACCGTATGCTGGTCACTGCAAGTCGCGGCGCGGGCCAAGAGTGAACCGGTACGGTCATCGTCGAGCGTGAAAACGTTAAGTGTTCCGGCTTTAAAAGCTATCTTGCTGACCCAGCCAAAGTTCTTTTTACTGCACACCACCACCGCTGGCTCGGCATTGCCTATGAAGTATTCAATTTCGGCGCTTTGGTAAGCGGTGTTGAGGGGTAAGAACACATAACCCGCCCGCAGCGTTGCCAGGTACAGCAACATGGCCTCGACTGACTTTTCAACCTGCACGGCAACGCGCGCGCCCACTGGCAGCTTGAGTGACACCAGCAAGTTGGCCAGCATGGCGGTGGCGCGTTCGATGTCGCGCCACGAATAATTCAAGCCGTTGTCGGTTTCAACGGCTGTGGCGTTCAGGTCTTTGGGAAAGGCGGCGCGAAGGGCAGAAAAGAGGTTCTCGTTCTTCATCGGTTGATCCAGCAAAATCAATTCGGAATAGTCAAGGGGGCTTCTAGAAATTCAGATTTTCGGGATGAAGTGCAAGGCGCACGGAGCGCAGCACACCGGAATGCACTTGTGTGCATGAGGATTACGAGCACCGCGCAACGCCGCAATTCGCCCGAAAAATGGATTTATAGGAGCACCCTAGTCCAGCTTGGCGCCAGATGCTTTGACCACAGTGGCCCAGCGCTTGATTTCACTGTTCACAAAAGCACCAAACTGCACGGGTGTGAGGTTGCCAAAATCCGCACCATTGCTGGCCCAGATGGCTTTGAGCTCATCAGACTTGGCAGCTTTACCCAGCTCTTCAACAATGCGGGCCTGCACGTCGGCAGGCGTTCCTTTGGGTGCCCACAACCCGTACCAGGTGGTGACGGTGTAGTCGGGCAGACCCAATTCCCCCGCGCACGGCACATCGGGAAAAGCCGGGTTGCGCTTGGGGCCAGACACCATCAGCGCTTTGACGCGGCCGCCCTTGATGTGTGCGCTGGATGAACCCAGGCCGTCAAACATCATGTCGACCTGCCCGCCCACCAGGTCACGCAGCGACGGGCCTGCACCGGTGTATGGGATGTGGGTGATGAAAGTTTTGGTTTGCTGCTTGAACAGCTCGCCCGCCAGGTGGTGCGACGTACCCGCACCCGCAGAGCCGTAGTTGTACTTGCCCGGCGCTTTGCGAACGGCTTCGAGAAAACCCTTGAAGTCGGCATACGGCATATTTTTCGGGTTAACGACCAGCACCTGCGGCACATTGGCCATCAGGGCCAGAGGTACGAAGTCCTTTTCAATGTCGTAGTCCAGCCTGGGGTACATCGACGGGGCTATCGAATGGTGAACCGCACCCATAAAGAGCGTGTAGCCATCCGGCGCCGCCTTGGCCGCAATGCCCGCACCCAGCGTTCCGCCCGCGCCGCCCCGGTTGTCAATCACCATCGTCTTGCCCGCCGTTTTGGCGAACACTGCTGACAGGGGCCGTGCAAATGCATCGGTGCCGCCACCAGCGGGGAAAGGCACAACCACATTGACTGGCTTGGCAGGCCAGGTGCTTTGAGCTCGGCTGCCCAAAGACACTGTGGCCAGGCTAACAGCTGCGGCCTGCAAAAGGGTGCGCCGTGTGGCGTGTTCATTGAATTTCAAAGTCATGCTGGTCTCCGGTTATTGTTAAATCAAATATACAAATCTTCGATGGCTTTCGCTACAGGGATTTTCCCCTGCGCCAGCTGCGCGCGGTGCTTGTCCAGCCGCTTGAGGTCATACAGGTAATTGACCATCAACCCATACGACTGTTTGAGGCCTTTGCCTGATGGGTCACCAGCCCAGTTCAGCCGCTCGACACGCGCACCGTTGCCCAAATGAAATTTGGCCACCGCATCAAGAGGTTTACCGTCCAGTGTTTCGCGGCCCAGATACTGGGCTGCCTGCTGCATCAAGGCCAGCTTCAGGGGCGACTTGTCTGGCAAGTCCAAAACATCTGCGTCCTGCAATAGGCCCGCAAGATCGGGGGCGTTTTTACCCAGCCAGGCCCGCAAGCCAGGAATCGGCGACAGCGTGACAAAGGTTTTGAGCTTAGGGAATTCAGCCTTCAGTGTTTCGACGACGCGCTTGATCAGCGAGTCGCCAAAACTCACCCCGCGCAAACCGGCCTGGGTGTTGCTGATGGAATAAAAAACAGCCGTGGTTGCGCGGTTTAAATCCTCTGCATCGGCGGATTCATCCAGCAGTGGCGTGATGCAGCCGGCCACCTCATGCGTCAACGCCACCTCGACAAAAATCAGCGGGTCGTCAGGCAGGCGTGGGTGAAAAAACCCGTAACAGCGGCGGTCAGAATCCAGCCGGTTTTTCACATCAGACCAGCTCTTGATGTCATGCACCGCCTCGTACTTGATGAGCTTTTCAATCAACGAGGCGGGCGAGTCCCAGCTGATACGGCGCAGGTCCAAAAAGCCCACGTCAAACCAGGTGGAGTACATGTATTCCATCTCTGCATCCAGCGCCTGCAAGCGCTTGTCGGCCCGCAGATGGGGCAGCATGTCAGCCCGTAAATCCACCAGAAAGCGAATGCCCTCCGGAAAGGCGCTAAACCGCTGCAGCAACCGCCTGCGCGGCGATACCGTCGCGCGGCGGTAACGCACTTCGGCGACCGCCTCATCGGCCGTGCCGACCAGGGCGGCAAACTGGGCTTGCGCAGCCTTGGTTTTTTGGGCATCCGACACAAACTGCTCGCTCATCAGCAGCCACATGTCGCGCCGTTCATTGGGCGCGGCCTGCGCGTACCAGAGTGCCACGCCTTTGGCGCGCAAGCCGCCTTCAACTTCACTGACCTGCGGGTCGATGATGGCCCGCAGCTCTTGCAAGGTACGGCGCAGCACCCGAGGCGACAGGGCTTCCTCTTTTTGCCGCAAGGTTGCTTTGAGGCGATCGCGCGTGCTGCGGCCGGCAGGCTGTGGATCTTCAGTTACTACTTTTTTAGGAGCTGCTTGCGCACGTATTTGTTGGCTTGAAGGCATATTTGATGCCTTTTTCGCGCTATTTTCGGCGTTTTTTTGACCCGAAAGTTTCGAAACGCTGAGGCTGAGCCAGTCGGGCGGGCTCATGCTGCAAACCTGGCTTGCTGGCCATGCACCTGCTTAAGTGCCTCACGCTGGCGTGTCAGGTGGGTACGCATGGCCACTTCTGCGCCCTCACTGTCACGGCTTTTAAGAGCTGCAAACACGGTCATGTGCTCTGACAGGCTTTGCTTTAAACGCCCTGGCGCTGCGAGTGACTGCAAACGCGACAACTTCAAAATCTTGCGCAAATCGGCAATGCTTTGGCTCAGCCAGCGGTTGTTGGCCAGCAAAATAATGGCCTCATGAATGGCAAAGTTGCAGGCGTAGTAATCCGTGATGCGCCCGGCCTTGGCATGGGCTTGCAGCTTGTCGTGCAGCGTGCCAAGCTGCTTCAAATCAGCATCCGTGGCATTGCGTGCGGCCTCGTAAGCGCAGCGCCCTTCGAGCAAGGCAATGACAGGAAAGATGTCGTCCAAGTCCTGCTCTGTCACCTCACTGACAAAGCAACCCCGGCGCGGCTCGTGGCGCATCAGCCCTTCAGCCGTCAGCACCTTCAGCGCTTCACGCAAGGGTGTACGCGAAATCTCCAGCCGCTCGCACAGCGCTGCTTCGTCAATAAAACTGCCAGGCACCAGCGTGCCCGCAAAAATCTCTTCACGCAGCGTGCTGGCGACTTCTTGATGCAGGGAGTTTTGAAGCAGGCGCATGGCAGGTTTGCAACAGAAAAGTCCAAAAAATGAGTGGTGGCGATTAGCGCATCAATCTTGTTATTTCTTAATATTTTGCGTAATTATCCGTAATTACGAAATGCTTGCATCGGTACTTACCCGCCAAAAAATGATCCGACGACCCAATCGAATCTGCATATCTGTTCGGGATCAGCTTTCTTGAAATCTGTTGATCAAGCTCAGAGAAAACGGGCTCAAGCAGTGCCTGCTTTGATGGCTTAATCCGTTTCCAACTCATTCGTGAACGCGAAGGCGAAGCGTCGACAGTACAAACGTACCGCTAGCGAAGCCGGCAAAGTGCACGGCTGATCTGGAAATTGAATCAGGCGGACTTTGCGACCACTTTGCCTGACTCAGCCTCTTGCAGCGCACGCCACATGACTTTGCCCGCACCGCTTTTGGGCAGTGCGTCCACAAACTGCACCACGCGCGGATACTTGTAGGCGGCCATGTTGTCTTTGCACCATGCAATGATGTCGTCCTCCGTCACCTGCCCTTTGAACGAAGCGCGGAGCACCACCACCGCCTTGACGGATTCGCCCCGGTAGGCATCGACGGTTGAAATGATGCAAGCTTCTTGTATCGCCGGGTGCTTGAACATCAGCGCCTCCACCTCTGCCGGCCAGACCTTGAAGCCCGAGGCGTTGATCATGCGCTTGAGCCGGTCAGTGATGAAAAAGTAGCCCTCCTCGTCCACCCGGCCCAAGTCACCCGAGCGAAAAAACCGCTTGCCGTCCAGCTCGATAAAGGCATCTGCGGTAGCGTCTGGCCGCTTCCAGTAGCCGCTAAAAATCATGGGACCGCTCATGATGATTTCACCCTGCTCGCCTTGGGGCACTTCTTTCAGGGTCTGCGGGTCAATCACCCGTGCATCGCAACTGATAAAGGGCACACCCAGGCACTGCTGCTTGGTTCGGTCATGCGGGTTGCTGTGGGACGGCGCGGCGGTTTCTGTCAGGCCGTAGCCTTCAGCGTAATGCAGGCCGTAGCTGTCAAACAGACGCTGTGCCACCGCCTGCGGCATGGCTGCGCCGCCGCCTCCGATGTAGACCAGACTGCTGACGTCAAACTTGTCGAAGTTCGGGCTGGCCAATAAATCAATCACCATGGTGGGAATGTTCGTCCAGTGCGTGACGCGCCAGCGACTCAGGAGGTGGCCAGCCAGCTCGCGGTCCCAGCGCGGCATGATGACCAGCGTGGTACCACCGTACATGGATGCGTGCATGACCGACACCATGCCGGTGATGTGAAACATCGGCACGACCGACAAAATAACGTTTTCAAAATGGGTGCTACCCCACAACGCCGTGGCCACGGCGTTGTGCACGATGCTGGCATGGGTGTGCATGCAACCTTTGGGCAGACCGGTGGTGCCGCTGGTGTAAGGCAACACGGCCAGGTCTTGGGGTGTGGCGGTGAGTTCGGGCAAATCTGCAGTACTGCCTGCCAGCGCATCGGTCCAGGTGATGACCTGGCAACCCTGCATGGCTGGCATGTCATGTTTTGTGCCCAGCCAGGACGCCCAGGCTTCAGGCATGGCTGCGTCGGGGGAGGTCAGGTCAAACGCATCGCTGTAATGGGTCACGATGACATGGCTCAATTGATCGGCAGGCGCGAGTTGCGCATTGGCCTTGGCCAGCTCGGCCGCCAAGTCACCGGAGGTGATGGCAACCTTGGCGTCCGGGTCAAGAATATAGTGCTTCAGCTCTTCAGAGCGGTTCATTGGGTTGACAGGCACGACGACCGCATTGACGCGCAAAATCGCAAAATGCGCGATCACCCACTGTGGGCAGTTTTGCAGGCTCAACACAACCCGGTCGCCCTTTTTGACACCCATGCGCACCAGCGTTGCAGCCAGCGCCTCGGCCTGGGTTAACACATCTCGGTAGGTCAGGCTGCGATCAAAAAAGACCAGCGCAGGCTTGTCAGGAAAGCGCAGTGCATTGGTTGCCAGGTTGTGCCACAGCGACGTGGCGGGCGGTGTGATGCTGCGCGGAATGCGCTTGGGCCAAATGGCGTAGTGGCGTTGGTGTGAAGGCAATGACAAGTGCTGCTCCTGGAGTTGTCACTAGCCTACCCGCAGTTGGCCGGTGATGCATCGGGGAAGCTCCTGATAAAAGAGTGTCTCGTCTGGGACGACCGCACAACGCTATTTTTTTCGATCTTCTTATTAACCCGCAACGGCTACGGCGCATCCCCCTGCGCTCGTGTCCCCCGAGCCTGCGGCTCTCCTCCTTGACCTCGCTTCGGGAGACGCCCCGTACCCGTTGCTAGACGTGGTGTCGCATTCAGTATTTTTTAACTCATAGCCAATGTCAAGAAGTGGGTTGTCTGGGCATTTTGCGTAGGTCAAGGAGGAGGCCCACAGGGCCGGGGGACACGAAGCAACATGCCCAGGCAGCCCACTTCAGCTTCGGCAAGCCCAACGCGCTGAATGGACAAGCTCCCCGGCAAGACTGATACACATTGACAAGCCCAATAACGCACAGCGCGCCATTACACTAGAGGATTACCCTGAAAAGAGCCTTTTTTAAGTGAGTCCCGTGAATTTTTTTGCTTCTAGTCCGCTCAATTTATCCAGGCGCGCAACCATCGCGCTTGGCCTCGGTTTGCTGTCAGCATTACCCACCCGAGCCCAAAGCGTCGCCACCGCCCTCACCTCCCCGATTTTTGTGCTCAATTCGCTGGACGCCAGCGTCAGCGTGATCAACCCAGCCACCTGGACTGAGACCAAACGCATTGCCACCGGCAAAGAGCCGCATCACCTGTACATGACACCTGACGAAAAGTCGATCATTGTGGCCAATGCGTTGTCAGACTCACTGACCTTTATTGATCCGAAAACGGCTGAAGTACAGCGCACCATTCGCGGCATCATTGACCCCTACCACTTGCGCTTTTCGCCCGACATGAAGTGGTTTGTGACCGCTGCCAACCGCCTCAACCACATTGACATTTACCGCTGGGACGGCACTGATATCACCTTGGTCAAACGCATTGCCACCAGCAAAACACCCAGCCATTTGTGGATAGACAGCAAGAGCACCACGGTTTACTCCACCATGCAGGACAGCAATGAGTTGGTGGCGATTGACCTGGCCACGCAAGCCATCAAGTGGCGCACACCCACTGGCGCCGTCCCGGCTGACGTGTACGGCACGGCAGATGACAAGTTTGTTTTGGTAGCGTTGACGGGCGGCGATGCGGTGGAGGTGTATGACGTGAGTGGCAAAGAGCCCAAGCGCACCAAAAGCATCAAAACCGCGCTCGGTGCGCACGCCTTTCGCGCCATGGGCGACAAGCGGCACTTACTGGCCAGTAACCGTGTGGCCAACACCATCAGCAAGATTGACCTGCAAACCATGGAAGTGGTGGACACCTTCAACGCGCCGGGCGGGCCGGACTGCATGGATGTCAGCCGGGACGGCAAACAGATTCTGGTCACATCACGCTGGGCAAAAAAACTGACCGTGATTGACGTAGCCACCCGCAAAGTGGTCAAGCAGGTCAATGTCGGCAAGAGCCCGCACGGCGTGTGGACACTGGACCACGCACCAAGGTAGTCACCGTGAAGACCCAGCGCAGTTTTCTAATAGCTACATTTTTAATAGCTGCTTGCGCCCGTATTGTCTGGGCTACAGGCATAAATGATGCTCAAAAAGAGCCCAAAACAGCCATTTCAGCCGTTTCAGCTGCCTGCAAGCCGGTCTACCTGACGCTGGACACCGGCCACATGGAAGTTGCGCCGCTGATGGCCGACATCCTGAAAAAGCACAACGTCAAGGTCACTTTTTTTGCCGCCAACGAGCGTACCAAAACGGTTGATGGCTCACTGGGCAACACCTGGGCGCCCTGGTGGAAAGCCCGTGCAGATGAAGGCCATGAGTTCGCATCCCACACCTTTGACCACACCTACTGGCGCGGTGATGTGGCCAACGCCGCAGGTGCAACGCAGTTCAAAGTTCGGCCGTCTGCTGGTCCAAATGAGGGCAAAGAATCCCTCTGGTCAGCCGCACAATATTGCGAAGAACTGGGCAAGGCCAGCGCCAGACTCCAAGCCATCACAGGCGTCAAACCACTGCCGTTGTTCAGAGCGCCCGGTGGTAAAACGTCGCCGGCCCTGCTGGCAGCTGCCAAATCTTGCGGCTATGCCCACGTAGGCTGGGCTGCGGCAGGCTTTTTGGGGGACGAATTGGCCAGCGATAAATTTCCCAACGGCACGCTGCTTAAAAATGCCCTGCGCGATGTCAAGAGCGGCGATATTTTGATGGCGCACCTGGGTATCTGGTCACGCAAAGACCCGTGGGCACCCGCTGTACTGGAGCCCCTGGTGACGGGCCTCCAAGCACGTGGCTTTTGCTTTAAAACACTGCGCGCGCACCCTGCTTATGCCGGGTGATTCAGGCGCAGGCCAACGCGCCAACGCCTAACCCGGCAAAATAACGACCATGGACTGGTTCAGCAACACGTTTAACAAATGGCAACAGTGGCTGTTTGAATCAGTGGTGCAACCCGTGATGCTGGCCACGGGTCAAGCGGGCTTGCTGGAAATCGGTTACGAAGCTACGGCCTGGTTGCTGGTGGGTTTGCTGCAAATCGGGGTGCTGGTGCTGGTGATTGGCCCGCTGCAACGCTGGCGGCCGGTAGACGCCGTGACTGACCGCGCCACCATTCGCACCGATATTTTGTACACCGTTATTCATCGTCTGGGCATCTTCAGGGTCGCGCTGTTTTTAACGCTGGACCCGTTGTTTGACGAACTGTTTGGTGCGGCTCGTGCGGCGGGTTATGGCACGTTTCATCTGGACCAGTTGTGGCCGGGCGTGACCGACATCGCCATCGTCAGCCTGCTGATTTATCTGGTGGTGTTTGACTTTGTGGGTTACTGGGTCCACCGAGGACAGCACCAGATTGAAGGCTGGTGGCGGTTGCATTCGCTGCACCATGCCCAGCGACAAATGACCATGTGGAGCGACAACCGCAACCACCTGCTGGACGATGTGCTGGTGGATATTTCTGTGGTGCTGGTGGCGCAACTGATTGGCGTGGCACCAGGCCAGTTCATTGCCATTGTGGCCATCACCCAGCTCAGCGAGAGCTTTCAGCATGCCAACCTGAAGCTGTGGTTTGGCTCGGTGGGTGAAAGGCTGTGGGTCAGCCCGCGCTTTCACAGGTTGCACCACAGCATTGGTCTCGGGCATGAGTCAGTCGATAAAAAGCGCCAATTTTTCGACGAGCCGCCTCTAGAAAAATTAGCCCCCTCGGGGGGCAGCGCATTACGCGACTCGCTCGTAACGAGCGACAAAGCGAACAGCGTGGGGGTCATGAAGCTGGGCGGAAGTAATTTTGGCGTGCTGCTGCCTTGGTGGGACATGCTGTTTGGAACGGCCAACTTTGAGCAGCGCTATGACCCGACGGGCATTCGCGATCAGGTTGAAAAGAATCGTGACTACGGACGCGGCTTCTGGTCACAGCAATGGCTGGGGCTCAAGCGGCTGGCGGGTAAAGCCTAAAACGTCGAACTTTTCAATGCCGCGTATTCTTTACTTTTTTGCCCTGTGCAACCTCGTCATAGGCAGTGGTGCGTTTGTTTTGAGCGGTATTTTGCAGCCGCTGGCCAAAGAACTGGGCGTCAGCGTCGCGGCTGCCGGACAGGTGATGACGGCCTACGCGGTCGCCACCGCTGTGCTGGCGCCCGTGTTGATATTGTTGACCGCCACATGGCCACGCAAGCGCGCCATTCAGCTCGCGTTGGGCTTGTTCATGCTCGGCAATCTGGTGTCTGCCCTGGCCAATGACTTGACGGTCTTGCTGATGGGCCGCATCTTGATGGGCGCTGGCGCGATGTTTACAGCAGCGGTGTCAGCCTACGCTGTGACACTGGTGGCACCTGCCTTGCGGGGCCAGGCGCTGTCAACCGTGTTTTTGGGCATGAGCATCAGCTACGCGGTTGCGCTGCCCATTGGCGCGTGGCTCGGTTTTGAATATGGCTGGCACACGCCCGTGTGGCTGTGCGCTGCTGCCAGCTTGGCCGCGCTGGTGGCGGCCACTGTTTTGCTACCCAAAGGCGTGGTCACACAAAGCGCCAGTTTTGCAGGTTTTAAAAAAGCGGCCAGGCAAAGCGCTGTGCTGCGTGTCTGGCTGCGCACGCTGCTGTTTTTTATTGCGATCTTCAGTGTGTTTGCCTACGTTGGCCCCGTGCTGCAGGCGCTCAACGCAATGAGTTCGGTCACGTTATCGGTGGTACTGGCCCTGTTCGGTCTGGCGGGTATTGCAGGTACGCTGCTTGGCGGCTGGGCGAACGATAAATTTGGCTCGCTGCGCACCATCAGCGTGCAATTGACCGTGCTGGTCAGCATGATGGTCGTGCTGCCTTTGAGCCAAGGTAGCCTGGCAGCGACCGTGACAGTGATGGTGGTGTGGGGTGTAGCGGGGTTCGGTTTGACGGCACCACAGCAAAGCCGCCTGGTCAGCCTGTCGCCCACGCAAGCACCGCTGTTACTCAGCCTGAACAGTTCGATGCTGTACATGGGCACAGCCCTGGGTGCGGTGGTCAGCGGCGCAGTGATCCAGACTGTGGGCTTGGCGAATTTGAGCTGGGTGGGCGCGCCGTTTGGCTTGGCAGCGCTGCTCACGCTGTGGTTTGACCGCCCGCCAGCCGCTAGCGCATTGCCGCAAACACCTTAAACGTGACGCTTGCCTGCTTTTTTGCGCGTATTTTTGGGTAGCGCATCAGCCCGCTCGTGCAGCGCTTCAATGATGTGGCAAGTCATATCCAGCCCATTACAGCGGCCACGCAAGGCTTTCAGGTCTTTTTCAAGCGTTTTCAGCTCGGCCAAGCGCTCGCGGACTTGAGCCAAGTGCTCATCCAGCGCACCGCGTGCCGTGGTGCAATCTGCCTTGCTGTTCAAGTCAAGCCTAAGCAGCGTACGCACTTCATCCAGCGACATGTCCAGCGCCCGGCATGCGCGGATAAATCTCAGTTGATGCACATCGCTATCGCTATACATTCGGTAACTGTTGTCACCTCGAAAGGTCGATCTAAGGAGTTTTTCTTTCTCGTAGAACCGAATGTTGGCAGGCGTTACACCGCTCAACGCTGCGGCCTGGCTGATGCGATAGTTCAGCGCGCCCGAAGGCTCAGTGTTGGTGGCGGTGGTGCGCATCCGGGAAGTGGGCATGGCTGTGCTCCAGCGGCTCATGTTGATGGGTATGTGAATGCACGCCGTTGGCCGCAAGCGCATTCATTTCAGGATGGTCGTGACGGTGATGGTCATCATGGGTGTGTGCATGGGTATGCGTCAGCACGTCATGCCGATGCAGGTGACCGTGGTCTTCGGTCAAATGCAGCCACACACCCAGCCCCATCAGTGCGCTGGCCAAGCCCAGTTGCCAAGTCACAGATTCTGCAAAAAACACAATTGAAATGATGGCACCCACAAAAGGCGCTGTTGAAAAATACGCCCCGGTACGTGACGTCCCCAGATGCCGCAGCGCCACCACAAACAGCGCCAGACTGACGCCGTAAGCCAAAAATCCAACCAGCATGGCGGCGGTGATGCCAACCAGCGAAGGCCATTCTGTGCCCATCAAAAACGCCAGCAGCAAGTTGATGAGTCCAGCCGACAAACCTTTAACGCAGGCGATCCACGATGCGTCTGAATGCGCAATCTTGCGCGTGAAGTTGTTGTCCAAAGCCCAAAAAGTACAGGCCAGCACAACCGCAACTACAGGCCAAAGCTGGGGGGCTTTAACCCTGGCATGGATACCCGCCAATGGCCAACTCAGCAGCAATGCCCCGGCAACAATCAGCGCCATGCCCAGCACAATGCGGCTACCCAAATGTTCTTTGAAAAGCGCCCAGGCCAAAAGTGTGGTCAGCACCGCTTCGGCATTCAGCAGCAACGACGCATGGCCGGCCGCCATCCCTGACAGACCAAACATCAGAAGTACTGGCGCAGCCACACCGCCGCACACAACTGCGGCGACCAACCAGACCCGCTCGCTTTGATTCAAGCGCGGGGCGGGCAGCTTTTTAGCAGTCCGGAAAATCAGCAGCCCTACACCCGAGCCCGCATACAGCAGCCCCGCCAGCAACCAAGGGCTGACTTGACCCAGCAGGCCTTTGGCTAACGGTGTGCCAGCACCAAATAAAAAAGCAGATGTCAGAGCCGCCCAAACGCCGATATCCTTGGCGTTGAAACGTGTCAAATTCATGACGCTTGACCTTCAAGTGGGTTTAAAGTTTCCAATCATGCCACTGAAATGAAAAACAGGAATAAAGTCATGTCATCCAATTGCGGACACACACACAACGACACAGGTGCCAACAGCCCGCGCTACCGCAAAATTTTGTGGTTTGCACTGGTCGTCAACTTGGCCATGTTTGCCATTGAGATTGGCGCGGGCCTCACGTCAGGCTCAACTTCGTTGCTGGCCGATGCGATTGACTTTTTTGGTGATGCGGCAAACTATGGTGTTTCTCTGGCGGTAATGACCAGCGGGCTGGCGCTGAGGGCACGTGCGGCGCTGCTAAAAGGCGTGTGCATGATCGCTTTTGGGCTGTTTGTACTTGGCCACGCCGCCTGGATGTACAACCAGGGCGGAACACCTGAAGCGCTGACCATGGGTGCGATTGGCCTGCTGGCCTTGGTAGCCAACGTGACAGTCGCCGGCATGCTGTACGCCTGGCGCGAGGGTGATGCCAACATGCGCAGCGTGTGGCTGTGCTCGCGTAACGACGCGATAGGCAACATCGCCGTGATGCTGGCGGCGCTGGGAGTGGTGGGAACTGACAGCGCGTGGCCAGACTTGCTGGTGGCGGCGGGTATGGCCGGGTTGGCACTTAGCGGTGGCTGGTCTGTCATCAAACAAGCGGCTGGCGAAATAAGACACAACAAGGCAACTTAAAACCCAGCATTTTTAGGGGCATTTATTTTTAACAAACAACGCTGGTAAAGTCTCGGCTTTGCAAAAAATCGTATGTTGCCTGTTGGTTGTCTGGCTGGTGCTGCTGTCTGGTGGCGTCAATGCTCACGAGCACGCTGCTGACCATCACCCACACGAAGCAACCCACCCGCACAACCATCGCGATGGCGAGCACGCTGCAATAAACGATATCAGCACGTTGGGAGATATTGTCAAAATTGATGCTGCGCCTGCCGAAACTTTAAGCCAGGCACACTCAGGCCATTGCCACAATCACAACCATGTAACGGGTCTTCCTTTAGATACCGGCACAGTCTCTGTCGCCAACCCACCAACACCCGTACCCGTTTCGCGCCACCAGTGGACCAGCGGCCCCAACACCAGTAACATTGATCGCCC
Source organism: Polaromonas sp. (assembly GCA_031375685.1). GTDB lineage: Bacteria > Pseudomonadota > Gammaproteobacteria > Burkholderiales > Burkholderiaceae_C > Polaromonas. The sequence continues at coordinate 20,755 of JANMIH010000554.1, forward strand.
CAAATGGACTGTCACCACGCCCACCGTGGTGAGCCTTTTGAGCTAGCGCAACCGCATTAAAGGCGCGCTAGAGCGCAAAGGTTCACCGAAGTTTGATTGACTTCGGAGAACAGGTTTGTTTAATTTTTCTTTCCCCATTCAGTTTTTTTCGTTTGCACATACCGCTGGCTGTGGCGTTCGGGCTGGCTGCAAGTGTCAACAGCGCAACGGCGCAACCCTTCAACCAAGCACCCAGTTTGAAGCAAGCGCTAGATGCCGCATGGCAAATCAGCGGGCCGTCCCGCGCTGAACGCAACCGCCGCAGCGAGCTGGCAGCCAAAGAGAAAGCCGCCAACAGCTGGCTGGCTGGCGCACCCGTGGCGGGCATTGCACACCGCACCGACAGGCTGAACAAAAACGAAGGTTTTCGCGAGTACGAAGCGGAACTTGAACTGCCATTGTGGAACCCCGGCGTGCGCACAGCCGCTCAGGCTGATGTTGCGGCTCAGCGGCAGGGTTTTGATGGTCAGTTTGCATTGGCCAAACTCAAGCTGGCTGGCGAGCTGCGGGCAGTTGCCTCCAGCGCAGCCAACGCGCAGGTTGAACTGGACCTGAACCAACGCAAGCTAACGGATGCCAATGCGCTAACGCAAGACCTGATGCGCCGCGTTAAAGCTGGTGAAAACGCCCGGGTTGATGCGCTGCAAGCACAGGTGCTAGTGCAGCAAGCGCAAGCGGCCGTGGCGTTTGCTGGCAGCCAATTGATGCGCTTGCAAAACCAGTGGCGTAGCCTGACTGGGCTGACTGCGGTTGCGCCGCTAGACGAAAAGCTGGCGAGCAGCGCAACCAACGAAGCGCAGGCCGCGCCAGTGTCGCCCGACCACCCCGCCCTACGCTACGCCCAAGCGCAGCTAGGCAGCGCACAGGCCAAGCTGGCACTCGCAGACGCCGACAAACGTGACCCGATGGCGATTGGTGTGGGTGTGGCCCGTGAGCGGGCCAACTTTGCAGGCGTCAATGAAACCAAGCTGCGCATTGGTTTGCGTATTCCGCTGGGTGGCGACAACCGAAACGCACCACGCCAAGCCGCTGCCCGAGCCGAGCTGGACACCGCGCAAGCCGAGCTTGACTTGGCACGGCGGCAATTGCCAAACGAGGTAACCGCCGCTACCGCAGATTTACGAGCCGCCCGCATGGCCCAAGCCGCCGCAAAAGAACGCGAGAGGCTCAGCACTGAGGTGCAAGCGCTGATTACCAAGTCATGGCGGCTGGGCGACAGCGATTTGCCTGCCCGCCTGCGTGCTGACAACGAACAGTTTGAAGCCAGCCTGCATTTAGCCCGCGCCACCATCGACGTGCAGCGCGCCATAGCCCATCTGAACCAAGCCCACGGGATCCTGCCATGAACGCCGTTACTGCTCAAAACAATGCTTTTTACCCATCAAACAAGGCGATAACCCAGTCAATTCCGGCGCAATTAGCTATTTTATTTCTAGCAATTCTTATTCTGCTAGCGTCCCTTTTCAACCCCGTTTGGGCAGGCCCTGGCTATAACCACGGCGATGAAGCACCCGCCGCGGCAACTGGCAGCGCATCGCCACGCGTCACCGCGCATTCAGACCTGATTGAACTGGTGGGCATGGTTCAAGGCAATGAATTGAAGATTTACCTGGACCGCTACGCTACAAACGAGCCTGTAACAGATGCAAAGATTGGGGTCGAAACCGGCAGCATCAAAGGCATTGCT
>JANMIH010000002.1:0-2519 GCA_031375685.1 Polaromonas sp.
CGCGTTTTGCCAAATCAACGCCAACTCGTGTAATCTTACTCATGGGACTTCTCCTTTTAAAGGTTTCAGATTGAAAACAACCCAATCTTGGCACTTTGATGCCGTTACCAAAAAGTGGGAAGTCCCTTCGTATTCATATACGTGCGTAAGCAGCTACTAAAAACATAGTAACTTGAGAGCTTGCCAAGCAGATCAAATGGGTTTCTCAGCCAGTCTTCTTACCCCGCGCCGCCTTGCCGCCTTTGGGCTTGTCGTCCAGCGGCAAGAATCCTATTGAACGCTTGGGTGGTGATGGTGGATCAACTGGCGTCACCTTGTCGGCCAGCTCTCGCAGGGTCTCAAACACCTGGCGCAACTGATTGCGCGTGTTGCGGCTAAAGTTGTCGTGCGACAGTTCCAACTGCTCTGTGGACAGTTCCAAATCTGTGAGCCGCTTGGCCAGATCGGCATGCACGCTGCTTGCCTGGCGCAATTGCACAAACGCCCGCACCACATAGATCCCCATCTCCACCGCCTGGGGAGAAGCCAGCACATTGGCCAGTGCCACCGCGCCGTACTCGGTAAAAGCAAACGGCAGCGCCTTGGAAAATTTGAGCTGGTTGAGGTGGTCACAGTTTGTGACCACCTCAGCTTTTTCGGGGCCATCAAGCTGGAACATGAAGTCCTGTGGGAAGCGCGCGGCATTGCGCTTGACGGCCTGGTTAAGGGCTTTGGTTGGCACACCGTATAAGGTGGCCAGGTCGGCATCAATGATCACCCGCAGCCCGCGTATCACCTGGATACGTCCCTCAATGCGTGGCGCCAAAACTGTGTTGTTGGTATTTTTTGTGCTGCGCATGTGTTCACTTCCGAAGCGTTGAAGCTGTGTCGCTTTTGCCTGAGATGATAAAGCGACAAGGGCAGGATTCAGTTGTCAGTACACATGTCTGCCAACTTACATCCTGGCCCCTGTGTAAATCGACCTTAACAACATTTCAGCCGTTTTGACTTGCCACAGTCTAAAAACCTAGATTTTTGGATATCTTTTAACTCTTTAAACCAACAAACACGGGCGCAAGTAGCTACTGAATAGATAGCAATCTGCCATCGCCCTTAACTTTCAGCCAGGCGAACCCATCGCCCCAAACGGCGACACACCGATCAACACCCGGTGCAGCCAGAAGGCAAACACGGCCCAGGCGACCACGCCCACCGCCACGGTGATGGCGGTTGCGCCTGCCGTACCGGCTGGGTAAACAGTTTGCTCACGGCGGTCACGCTTTCGGGACGCCGCAAACAGCAGCACCGACCACACCAAAAAGCTGGCAAACAGCACGGTGTCAGCCAGCGAGCCATTGGCCAGCAGATGCGCGAGCGCCCAAACCTTGGTGCCCAGCACCATGGGGTGGTGCAGCTTGGCTTTGATCTGGTTGCCCGGCACATACGCAGCTGCCAGCAACACAAACGACACGAGTGTGAGCAGTGCTGCAATGTGGCGCATGGCGGTGGGTGGGCTCCACAGCATCACGCCCTGCTGGCGCGCCTGGCCGTAGCCCCAGACCAGCAGTACAAAGCCTGCAATCGACAGCAGCGAATACACGCCTTTAAACGGGTTGTCGCCCATACGCGCCCGGGTGCGGGTGCGCCAGTCGTTGGCAAACACGCGCACAGAATGCACACCCAAAAACAATACCAGGCCAGCGATCAGATAGGTCATGTCAACTCCGGTTGGGTGGTTTGCCGTGAAAGCGTCAGCTCAAGATCACGCTGCTCAAGCGCCTGCGGTAGGTTGCCACCACAGGATCGTCAGGCGGGATCTGCCCGTCAGCCACCTTGGGTTTGGGCGGCTCGATGATGTCGAGGATGGCGATGTAGGTTTTGCGGGCCTTGTCTTCCGACCAGGTTTTGTCGCGCATCAAGATGTCGAGCAATTCGTCGAGCGCCGCCGTCCATTGCTGATGCGCCATGTGAAAGCGGGCTTTGTCGAAGCGGGCGTCAAAATCGCGCTTGTTCAGGGCTATTTTTGCATCGAATTCGGCTGTACCTGTCTGTTGATGAGCGCCAGCAGCTACAAAATCAGTAGCGTCCATCATGCGCTTGAGCGAGTCAAAACGCCGTACTGTGGTGGTTTGTGCGATGACGGGGGCAAATGCCACCTTGGCTGCATCGGTGTCGCCACCCAGCAGCAGCGCCTTGACCAGCTCAAAGCGGGCGGATTCATGGGTCGGGTCATTCGCGACGTCGGCTTTGAGCTTTTCTAACGCGGCTTCGGGCGTGACTTCTTCCAGAGCCAGCTCAGGCTCTGGCTCCGGGGCGGGCGGCAAATGCTTGTCCAGAAACTCCTTGACCTTGCCTTCGGGCAGCGCACCCTGAAAGCCGTCCACCGGCTTGCCGCCGACCATCAACACACAGGTCGGGATGCTGCGAATGCCGAAGGCGGCACCCAGTTGCTGCTCTTGGTCAGAGTCGATCTTGACCAGCTTGAAGCGGCCTTCGTAAGCGACCTCCACCTTTTCCAGAATCGGGCCGAGCGACTTGCA
>JANMIH010000003.1:0-11411 GCA_031375685.1 Polaromonas sp.
CGCGTTTTGCCAAATCAACGCCAACTCGTGTAATCTTACTCATGGGACTTCTCCTTTTAAAGGTTTCAGATTGAAAACAACCCAATCTTGGCACTTTGATGCCGTTACCAAAAAGTGGGAAGTCCCTTCGTATTCAAATACGGGCGTGAGCCGCTCCTAAGTAAATAGCGTTACGAGATAAAGCCGCAACGCCCCACCCTCAAGCAACGCGCCGCGCCTCCACCGCATTCGACAGCACCTCCAGCACGTCCAGCGAATCGCCCCACGACAGGCAGGCATCGGTGATGCTTTTGCCATATTCAAGCGCCTTGGCGTCGTCTTTGCCGGGGGTGAATTTTTGTGCGCCTGCGTTCAGGTGACTTTCAACCATCAGGCCGAAAACCTGTTTTGAGCCGCCGCTGACCTGACCCGCGATGTCGCGGGCGACGTCCAATTGCCTTTCATGCTGTTTGGATGAATTGGCGTGACTGCAATCGACCATCAAAGTGGCGGGCAGCTTGGCAGCCGCCAGCTCTTTGCAGGCGGCTGTGACGCTGGCTGCGTCGTAATTAGGTGCCTTGCCGCCGCGCAAAATGACGTGGCAATCGGGGTTACCGTTGGTTTGCACCACCGCGACCTGGCCGTTTTTATGCACTGATAAAAAGTGGTGGCCGCGCGCTGCAGCCTGAATGGCGTCGGTGGCGATGCGGATGTTGCCGTCCGTACCGTTTTTAAAACCAATCGGCGCCGACAAGCCCGACGCTAATTCGCGGTGCACCTGGCTTTCGGTGGTGCGCGCGCCAATCGCGCCCCAGGCAATCAAATCGCCAATGTACTGCGGCGAGATCACGTCCAAAAACTCGCTGCCGGCGGGCAAACCCATGCGGTTGATGTCAATCAGCAACTGGCGGGCGATGCGCAAGCCTTCGTCAATGCGGTAGGTTTCGTCCAGGTACGGGTCGTTGATCAGGCCCTTCCAGCCGACGGTGGTGCGTGGCTTTTCAAAGTACACGCGCATCACAATCTCCAGCGTGCCGGCGTATTTTTTGCGCTGCTCCACCAGGCGGCGCGCGTATTCAAGCGCTGCGGCTGGGTCGTGTATGGAGCACGGGCCCATCACCACCAGCAAGCGGTCGTCAGTGCCTGCCATGATGTTGTGAATCCTTTTGCGGGTGTCGGTGATCAATGATTCAACCGGTGTGCCCTGAATCGGGAAAAAGCGGATCAGATGCTCTGGGGGTGGTAACACGGTGATGTCCTTGATGCGTTCGTCGTCGGTCTGGCTGGTTTTGTCGACGGGCGCATACCAGGTGGGGGGGGCTGAACTCATTGAATTAGGCATCACGGGTTTCCTTTTTTAAAACTGACAATCAAAAAGTTAATGAGGCAAAAAAAAACCGCCAGGTGTCCGGCGGTTTTAAAAATTTTGAGCGCTTTTTAGAAGTTACGCAAAATTCTCTCTACCGCCAGAGGCGCTTGAGAACCAGAAGTAACCAAAATAAAACGATGCTTGATGCATGGCTAGAAATGTAGCACAGGTTGAAAAGCGATCTGTCCCGTCGCCCGTCCTAGGCTGTTCCACCCACCGTCAAACCATCAATACGCAGGGTTGGCTGACCCACGCCTACCGGTACGCTCTGGCCTTCTTTGCCGCAGGTGCCCACGCCGCTGTCCAACGCCATGTCGTTGGCGATCATGCTGACTTTTTTCAGGCATTCTGGGCCGCTACCGACAATCGTTGCACCTTTGACGGGGTACAAAATCTTGCCGTTTTCAACCCAGTACGCTTCGCTGGCTGAGAATACAAATTTACCGGACGTGATGTCCACCTGGCCGCCAGCAAAGTTGGTGGCGTACAGGCCTTTTTTGATGCTGGCGACGATTTCTTGCGGGTCTTTGTCACCACCCAGCATGTAGGTGTTGGTCATGCGCGGCATGGGCGTGTGGGCGTAGCTTTCGCGGCGGCCATTGCCAGTGGGCTTGACGTTCATCAAGCGGGCATTCAATAAGTCCTGAATGTAGCCCTTCAAAATGCCGTCTTCAATCAGCACATTACGCTGGCTGGCGTTGCCTTCGTCGTCTACGTTGAGTGATCCGCGTCGGTCGGCAATCGTGCCGTCGTCCAGCACCGTCACGCCTTTGGCGGCGACGCGCTGGCCGATCTTGCCTGCAAAGGCACTCGACCCCTTGCGGTTGAAGTCGCCTTCCAGACCGTGGCCAATCGCTTCGTGCAGCAAAATGCCGGGCCAGCCAGAGCCCAAAACCACCGTCATTTCACCAGCGGGTGCGGGCCGAGCTTCTAGGTTGGTCAGTGCGGACTTCACCGCCTCGTCGACGTACTTGCCGATTTGTGCGTCGTCAAAATACGCCAGGCCAAAGCGGCCGCCGCCACCAGCGGAACCCGTTTCGCGTCGGCCTTTCTGCTCAGCGATCACCGTGACGGACAAACGCACCAGTGGGCGCACGTCAGCGGCCAGCGTGCCGTCAGCCCGCGCCACCATCACCACGTCGTATTCACTGGCCAGCCCAGCCATCACCTGCACGATGCGCGGGTCTTTGGCCTTGGCGAGTTTTTCGACCTTTTCCAGCAGCTTGACTTTGGCCGTGCTGCCAAGCGTGGCGATGGGGTCATAACCTTCATACAACGAACGGCTGTTGGCGATTTTGCGGCCAGGTGTTTTGATTTTGGCGGACTTGCCCGCCCCTGAAATGCTGCGCACCGTGCGCGCAGCGTCCATCAATGACGCTTCAGAAATATCATCGGAATAGGCAAACGCGGTTTTTTCACCACTGACGGCGCGTACACCCACGCCCTGGTCAATGCTGAAAGACCCGGTTTTGACAATGCCTTCTTCCAGACTCCAGCCTTCGCTGCGGGTGTATTGAAAGTAAAGATCGGCGTCGTCAGCGCCTTTGGAGGTGATTTCTGCCAGGGCTCTGGACAAATGGGCTTCGGTCAAGCCAAAGGGCGTGAGAAGCAGTTTTTGCGCAATCTCCAGACGGCCGGACGTCGATACCGATGTCGGTTTAACCGTTGATGAAGTGGTGGAGGCGTTGAGTGCTAAAGCAGAGGAGGAGCGCAGTGTGGTCATGCCTTCATTGTAGGTAGTCTGACGTTGACATGCCTACCGGGGCATCTTCACCTTGATGCCGACAGAACTTTAAAAATCGCCGCATCATCCTCCGCTGCCAGCCCCGCAGCATGCGCCTGGGCAAACACAGCGCTGGCCGCCGCACCCAGCGGTCCGGCAAAGCCTGCGGCGCTTGCACATTCAAGCGCAAGCCGGGTGTCTTTTTCAAGCAGGGTGACATGGGCGCGCGGTGCGTGGTCACCAGCCAAGGCGCGGCGCATGCGGTCTGAGCCTATCCAGCTTTGCCCGCTGGACTGTTCAATCACGCTCAGGGTTTTTTCAAGGTTCAAGCCCAGCTTATCGGCCAGTGCCAGCGCCTCTGCCGCCCCTACGAGATTGATGCCTGCGAGCAGGTTGTTCACGAGCTTGGTGCGGGCAGCATCACCAGGCTTATCATTGATGTAGAACACCTTGCTTGACAGCGCATTGAGCAGCTCGGACTGCTGCGCAAAAACGTTCTCAGGGCAAGCCACCAGCAGACTCATCGTGCCATCAGCCGCCCGGGCGGGCCCGCCGGACATGGGCGCGTCCATGGTGTGAATGCCGCGCTCGGCCAGGCGCGCGGCGAATGACTCGACATCTTGCGGCAGGATGGTCTGGCACAACATGACTGTTTGGCCAGGCTGCAGGCTGTACGCCAAACCCTGCGCGCCAAACAGCACGTCTTCAGCCTGCGCAGCGTCTACCACACAGACAATCACCGCTACGAAATCAGGAGCTTCTTGCGCACGTATTGATTGGTCAAAAGCCCCTTTTGATACCCAAAAATCGACCTTTTTGGCATCAATATCACGCACCAGCACGCGCCAGCCCCTGGACAGCAGATTGGCAGCCATGCCGCCTCCCATGTTGCCCACCCCAACAATCAAAACTGAATTGTTAGCTGTCATGACTGCACCAGCCGCTTGGCTTTGGCGATCGACATCAAAATACCGACCGCCAGCCCCAATGTGACCATGGCCGTGCCGCCATAGCTGATAAAGGGCAACGGCACACCCACCACGGGCAAAATGCCGCTGACCATGCCCATGTTCACGAAGGCGTAGGTGAAGAAAATCATCGTCACAGCACCCGCCAACAGGCGTGAAAACAACGTCGGCGCGTCCATGGCAATTGTCAAACCGCGAATGATCAAAAAGATGAACCCAGCAATCAAAAGCAGGTTGCCCGCCAAGCCAAATTCTTCTGAGAACGCAGCAAAAATAAAGTCGGTGGTGCGCTCAGGAATAAATTCAAGGTGCGTTTGTGTACCCGCCATGAACCCCTTGCCAAACAGCCCACCCGAGCCAATCGCAATCATGCCCTGAATGATGTGAAAGCCCTTGCCGAGCGGGTCGCGTGACGGGTCCAGCAGGGTGCATATGCGCTGCTGCTGGTAGTCGTGCAGGACGGGCCAACGCACGCCATCAGCGCAAAGCGCGGGCTCAAACCAGACGATTAAAAACATGCCCACCAAGCCAACAATCACCGGGGGAGCGATGAGCTTCCAGCTTAAACCTGCAAAAAAGATGACCGCCAGCCCAGCCGCCAATACCAATAGGGACGTGCCCAGGTCAGGCTGCTTCATGATGAGGCCGACTGGAATCACCAGCAGCGCGCCCGCCACCATAAAGTCCAGTGGCCGTAACTGGCCTTCGCGCTTTTGAAACCACCAGGCCAGCATCAGCGGCATGGCGATTTTTAAAATCTCGCTGGGCTGAATCACGATGCCCACATTCAGCCAGCGGCGCGCGCCTTTTTTGGTGATGCCAAAAATCGCCACGGCAATCAACAAACCCACGCCGATCACATAGATTGGCACAGCCAAAGACATCAACCGCTGCGGCGGGATTTGTGCCACCACAAACATGATGAAACCTGCAATCAGCATGTTGCGACCATGGTCAACAAAGCGGCTGCCATGGTCAAAACCCGACGAATACATGATCAACATGCCCGCGCTGGCCAGCATGAACACCGCAAATGCCAATGGACCGTCAAAGCCGCCAAACAGCGGTGCAGCGCGCTTGAAAAGCGAGGGTTTGTCAAAAACAGCAGCCATGACCTGATTATCTGCCAAGCACCTACGATACTGGCATGAAAACCACCCATCTGCTCTACCTTCACGGCTTCAGGTCATCGCCTTCGTCTGCCAAAGCACAAAAAATGGCGGCCATCATGGCCAGCCGCCACCCTGGCGTGACTTGGTAAGCCCCGCAACTGCCACCTTCCCCCGCGCAGGCCATGGGCGAGGTGATGGCATACATTGCGCGCTGGCCGATGGACGCTGGTTTTAAAAGCTTAGCGGTGGTGGGCTCCTCACTCGGTGGGTTTTATGCCACCTGGGTGGCGGCAAAAATGCAATGCAAAGCAGTCCTGCTGAACCCAGCGGTGAACCCGGCACGGGATTTGGCCAAGTACATTGGCGAGCAAAACAGCTGGCATGACCCGAATGACCGCTTCTTCTTCAAAGCTGAATTCATCGACGAATTGCGTGTACTGAATGCCGGGCCTCTAACCCGCCCTGAAAACTATTTGGCCATCGTTGCCAAAGGCGATGAAGTGCTGAGCTGGCATGAGATGCTGGCACGCTATGCCGAGGCAAAAGTCAAACTCATTGAGGGCAGTGACCATGCGCTGAGTGACTTTGACGATCACCTGCCCGACATTTTTGAGTTTTTAAATCTGGCCGCCTGATTACACTTGTGATTCATTAATAAAAGGCGCTCATTTTGTTTGTATTGTTTGAAGAAGCCGGCAAGCATTTGGCTGGCCGCATATTGTCGGAGGCCGACAGCTCACTGCAAGTGGAGCTGGACTCGGGCAAGCGCGTCAAGGTCAAAGCCGTCAACGCGCTTTTGAAGTTTGAAAAACCCGCCGCCGCCGACTTTGTAGCTGCCGCTCAAAAACTGAGCGCCGAGATTGAACTGGAACTGGCCTGGGAGTTTGCCAGCGACGAGGAATTTGGATTTGCCGACCTGGCGCGTGACTACTTCAGCGCTGACCCCTCCAAACCCGCGACGCTGAAACAACAAGCCGCAGCATTGTTCAGATTGTTTGATGCACCGCATTACTTTCGCCGCGCCGGTAAAGGGCGGTTTAAAAAAGCACCGCTGGAGATTTTGCAACTGGCCCTGGCGGCGATTGAAAAGAAAAAACAGGTTGCGCTGCAAATCACGGCATGGGCGGAATCTTTGGCGCAGGGCACATGCCCCGAACCGATCAAAGAGCAGCTCTATAAAATCCTCTTCAAACCCGACAAAAACAGCGCTGAATACAAGGCTGTGGTCGAAGCCTCCAAAACCACGCACATCGCCCCACTGGACCTGCTGCAAAAATCTGGCGCAATTGCCTCGGCTTACCAGTTTCACTACAAACGCTTTTTGTTTGAGAACTTCCCGAAGGGGACGGGTTTCCCGCAGGTGGCCGCGCCAACGCACACCGACGAATTGCCGCTGGCAGATGTGCAGGCGTTTTCGATTGACGATTCAGCCACCACCGAAATTGACGATGCGCTGTCGGTACGTGGCATCGGCACGGGAACGGTCACGCTGGGCATCCACATTGCCGCTCCGGGCCTGGCCGTGCAGCCGGGTAGCCCCATTGATTTGCTGGGCCGCGCGCGCCTGTCAACTGTCTACATGCCGGGCTACAAGCTGACCATGCTGCCTGACGAGGTGGTGCAAAACTACACGCTGATAGCCGGGCGCAACTGCCCGGCGGTGTCGCTGTATGTGGTGATGGATGAGGCGACGTTCGAGATCAAAGAAACCGTAACCAGACTGGAACTGGTGCCGATTGCGGCCAACCTGCGCCATGACGTGCTGGACAGTACGTTCAATGAAGCGTTCTTTGACGCAAGCTCGGTTGATGCTATTAAAAAAGAAGCTGCTTGCGTCCGTATTGATTGGTCTGAAGAGCTGATTTACCTGCATAAACTGGCCAAATACCTCAAATCACAGCGCGAAGTGGCTCGCGGCAAGCCCGAAAACTTCAGTCGCCCTGACTACAACTTCAAACTGAACAACACCAGTGGTCAAGAGCCGCAAGGTAACGAACAGGTGAGCATCACCACCCGCCAGCGCGGCGCGCCTCTGGATTTGATCGTGGCCGAGGCCATGATTTTGGCCAACAGCACCTGGGGCCAATGGCTGGCCGAACATGGCGTGCCGGGCATCTACCGCAGCCAGGCCAGCATGGCACCGGGCGTGAAGGTGCGCATGGGCACCAAGGCGCTGCCACATGCGGGCCTGGGCGTGCCCAGCTACGCCTGGTCGACCTCACCGCTGCGCCGTTATACCGACCTGGTCAACCAGTGGCAAATCATTGCCTGCGCCAAGCACGGCCGCACCGCAGCGCTGGTCGCGCCCTTCAAACCCAAAGACGCAGAGTTGTTCTCCATCATTTCCGGCTTTGATGCAGCCTACAGCGCCTACAACGGCTACCAGAGCGGGATTGAGCGCTACTGGACGCTGAAATATTTGCAGCAAAACGGCATCACCGAGCTGGTGGCCACGGCGTTTAAAGACAACCTGGTGCGCGCTGATGACTTGCCACTGGTGCTGCCCGCCACAGGCGCACTCGGCCTGCCACGTGGCGCCAAGGTGCGCATCAAACTGGGAGAGATCGACGAGATCATCTTGGACATCACCGGCGCGGTGATTCAGAGGCTGGATGAAGTATTGGACGTTACCAGCCAGGAAGACCCAGAAGAAGACGATGTTGCCGCCGGGCCGATTGCCATAGCTGTGGACGTCAATGAAACCGCTGAAGCGCAAGTTGCAGGCAGCTAAATGCGATTCAAAGCCCTGATAATTTGAGCATGAAGCACTTCAGCACACTGCAAATAGCCCTTGGCGTTTCTGCCATGCTGCATGCCGTGGTGTTGACGACACGTTTTGTGGACCCCACCAGTTTTAACCGCGTCTTCAAAGATACGCCGCTGGAAGTGATTCTGGTCAATGCCAAGTCCAATGAAAAGCCCGACATTGCCAAGGCGATTGCACAGGCTTCGCTTTCAGGCGGTGGCCAGCTTGAAAAAGGCCGCGCCACGTCCCCACTGCCGCCTTCAGCTCTGACCGACCTGGGCGATGCGGCTGAAGACGCGCAGAAAAAAGTCGAGGCCATGCAGGAGCAGCAAACCCAGCTGCTGGCGCAAATCAAAAAACAACTGGCCACCATGCCAGCGCCCGACCCCAGAGCGCCCACCAACGACCCGGCGCAGGCCGAGCGCGAGGAAAAGCGCAAGCAACTGATCAAGATTCTGGCGGAGATTGAAAAGCGCATCAACGAAGAAAATGCCCGACCCAAAAAACGTTACATCAGCCCGGCCACGCGCGAAGAGGTCTACGCCATTTACTATGACAGCCTGCGCCGCAAGATAGAGGACAAGGGTACGACCAACTTCCCCGAGCTGGCAGGCAAGAAACTGTATGGCGAGCTGACCATGATCGTCACCGTCAATTTTGATGGCCGTATTTTGGCCACAGAGGTGGTGGAGACATCCGGCAACCTGACGCTGGACCGCCGTGCGCAGGCTATTGTCAAAGGCACGGGGCCGTTTGACAGATTCACCGACGCGATGCGGCGCAAGGCCGACCAGATTGTGGTGGTGTCGCGCTTCAAATTCACGCGGGACGAAACGCTTGAAACAGTCCTGACCAATCGCTGAAGGCAATTTATGAAAGCATTTTTCCGCCTGGTCCTTTTGATGCTTTTGGCGGGATTGTCTTTGCAGTTGTACTTTGTCGGCCGCATCGCCCTGATGGCTGTCGTTGACCCAGAATCCACCGCGTTTGAACGGTCGGCGGTTTACAGCGTTGTCACAACAACAGGCAGCCTGAAATGGCGTCAGCAGTGGGTGCCCTATGAAAGTATTTCAGACAACCTCAAACGCGCGGTGATTGCGTCTGAAGACGCCAGCTTTACCGAGCATGAAGGCGTCGACATTGAGGCGCTTGAAAAAGCGTGGGACAAGAATGCCAAGGCAGAACAAAGGGTGCAGCAATCGGTCAATAAAAACCTGAACGCCAAAACCCCCGCCAGACCTGTCAAGCCGCCAAAAATTGTGGGCGGCTCAACCATCACGCAGCAACTCGCCAAAAATCTTTTCCTGTCGGGTGAGCGCACACTGCTGCGAAAGGGGCAAGAGCTGGTGTTGACACTGCTGCTGGAGCGCTTGCTCAGCAAGGAACGTATTCTGGAGATTTACCTGAACAGCGTTGAATGGGGCGAAGGTGTGTTTGGTGCGGAAGCTGCGTCGCAGTATTACTACCGCAAAAGTGCCAGCAAACTCAGTGCTTATGAAGCCGCGCGGCTGGCCGTGATGCTGCCGCGTCCCAAATATTTTGAAACCCGTTCGAATTCGGGCTATCTGTCATCTCGTGCCAGCACAATTGCCGCCCGTATGGGTGGGGTTGAGCTGCCATGATTTTTCGACAGGCCACCCTTGGAAAAATGGCACCTTCTCGGGACGTCGCTGTGGTCACGAAGCGACCAGCGTGGAGGCCGACGTGCTAGCCAAAATCATGAGCCTGTTTCTGTTGGGGTTGATCCGCGCACTCACAGGTGCGCAAGCCCGCTGGCAGGGCTGCCCGCCCAAGGCTGAGCAGCGCATTTATTTTGCCAATCACCAAAGCCATGCGGACTTGGTATTGATGTGGGCGGCGCTGCCCGAGGAGCTGCGCAGCATCACCCGGCCGATTGCCGCCAAAGACTATTGGACGAAGACACCTTTCAAGCAGTGGATCACCACGGCCGTGTTCAATGCCATCTACGTTGACCGGAATAATGGGGGTCAGATACCAATTTCGCAGGGCGCGAATGCGCCCTTGAGACTGCCCGAGATCGGGCAAGCGAATTTGGAATCTGACCCCCATTATTCTGATCCACTGGAGCCATTGATCGAGGCACTTGGCAATGGCGACTCGATCATTTTGTTTCCCGAAGGCACGCGCGGCAATCAAGAAGACCCGCAAAAGTTCAAGTCAGGGCTGTACAACCTGGCGCAAAAGTTTCCGGATGTGGTGCTGGTGCCAGCCTGGATCAACAACGTGCAGCGCGTCATGCCCAAAGGGGAAGTGGTACCTGTGCCGATTTTGTGTTCGGTGACTTTTGGCGCGCCCATCGCCTTGGGAGCTGAGGAAAGCAGAAGCGATTTTTTAACCCGCGCGCGCGATGCTGTCATGGGGCTGAGACAGTCATGATCAACACCTTCTTGCTCAGTCTGCGTCCCTCGCAGCAAGTGGGTTTGCTTTTTGTATTGTTGTTTGGCATTTTGGCTGCCGTCAGTATTTACGCGTTCGTCGCATCGTTGCGGGAACGCTCCGAAGGCGACCCAAGTACTTTGGCGCTGCGGGAATTCACCGGTGTCTTGCAAACATCCTGGGTGATGGCCACCATCTTCTGGGTGGGTTGGGCGCTGGGAGAAACGGTGGCAACAGTGCTTTTTGGCATCGTGGCTTTTTTTGCACTGCGCGAGTTCATCACGCTGTCGCCCACCCGTCAGGGGGATCACCGTAGCCTGGTACTGGCTTTTTTCATTGTTTTACCTGTTCAGTTTTATTTGGTCATCTCCCGGCACTTTGACCTGGTGACGGTATTTATCCCGGTCTATGTGTTCCTGGCAATTCCGGTCGTCAGCGCGCTGGCCAATGACCCAGCGCGGTTTCTGGAGCGCAACGCCAAACTGCAATGGGGCATCATGGTGTGCGTTTATGGCATCAGCCATGTGCCTGCTTTGCTCTTGCTCAAGTTTCCTAACTACCAAGGCAAAAATGCATTTTTGGTGTTCTTTTTGGTCATCGTGGTGCAAAGCTGCATGCTGGTGCAGTACCTGGTTGACAACAAATACAAACGCCAACCGATCGCCCCCCAAATCAGTTCAACTTTTAATTGGACCGGCTGGCTGATAGCGGTGGTGGTGGCCAGCCTGATTGGCGGCCTGATGTCTGCGCTGACACCCTTCAAGCCAGCGCAGGCGGTGGCGATGGCGCTGATTGCTTGCGTAGCGGGCTCGCTGGGCCATCTGGTCATGAAAGCTTTGAAGCGTGACCGGGGTATCACCAACTGGGGAACCGAGGGCAAGTCAGTCACAGGGGCCAGTGGCTTGCTGGATCGGGTCGATGCGCTGTGTTTTGCGGCACCGGTGTTTTTTCACTCTGTACGGTGGTATTTTGGTATATAAATTGGCCTCCAGACCAATGAATACATCCGCAGCAAGCTCCTGAATCAGGAGCATTTATTTTCATGCGTATTCTTGGCATAGACCCTGGCTTGCAAATCACCGGCTTTGGTGTGGTGGATGTGGACGGCCAAAAATTA
>JANMIH010000008.1:0-5036 GCA_031375685.1 Polaromonas sp.
TAAGCCAGTGGCTTGAAGGACGACATCACTCATAGCGCAAAGCCTCCGCAGGGTTGACCCGGCTCGCGCGCCAGCTTGGGTACAGCGTTGCCAAAAAAGACAGGATCAAGGCAATCACCGCAATCGGCATGATGTCGGCATATTGCGGCTCGCTGGGCATGCGGCTGATGAGGTAAATGTCTTTGGGCAAAAAGCTGGCGTTGAGCAGCCGCTCCAGCGCGGGTACCAGCACATCAATGTTGTACGCAATGCCCAGGCCCAAAAGCAACCCGGCCAGCGTGCCAATGATGCCGACCATCGCGCCCTGCACGACAAAGATGCCCATGATGCTTTGGGGGCTGGCGCCCAGTGTGCGCAAAATGGCAATGTCGGCACGCTTGTCCGTGACTGTCATCACCAGCGTAGACACCAGATTAAACGCCGCCACCGCCACAATCAGCGTGAGGATGATGAACATCATGCGTTTTTCAAGCTGAACGGCGGCAAACCAGGTTTTGTTTTGGCGTGTCCAGTCGCGGATCAGCAGGTCGCCACTTAAAGAGCGCGACAACTCTAGTGCCACCTCGCGCGCTTGGTGCAGGTCTTTTAGTTTGATCCGGATACCCGTCGGCCCTTCCAGCCTGAAAATCTTGGCCGCATCGTCCTGGTGCAGCATGACGAGCGCCGAATCGTATTCATAGTGGCCTGAATCGAAGGTACCCACCACTTTCATCTGCTTCAGGCGCGGCACGACACCTGCGGGTGTGACTTGTCCGCTGGGGGCGATCAGTGTGACGGTGTCGCCCTCACGCACACCCATGTTTCGCGCCAGTTCACCGCCCAGCACCACGCCAAATTCACCAGGGATCAATTTGGCCAGCGTCGGGCCTGATGTGGCCGCCACGTCTGTGACCTGCCCTTCGAGCGCCGGATCAATGCCCCGCACCAGCGTACCCTTCATGTCCTCACCGCGAGCCAGCAAAGCCTGAGCGGCTATAAAAGTGGCAGCGCCCACCACATTTTTACTGGCTTTGATCTCCGCCAGCGTTTTCTGCGGGTCAGGCAGAGCCGCGCCGTTGGGCGCAAAAACCTCAATGTGAGAAATAACGCCCAGCATGCGGTCACGCACCTCTTTTTGAAACCCGTTCATCACGCTCAGCACAATGATGAGAGCCGCCACACCCAGGGCAATACCCAGCATCGACACGCCAGATATGAAAGATATAAAACCATTGCGCCGAGTGGCACGGCCAGCGCGGGTGTAGCGCCAGCCCAAAACAAGCTCATAAGGTAATTGCATAGCTCTCAATTGTGGCATCCCGGACAATAGGACGATGCCTACAGACTCTGCACCTCACTTGATCGTTCCCTTTGCTCAGTGCAGCGATGAGGGCTGGCTACAAGCCACCACCCCTTTGCTTCTCAAAAACCTGGTCCAGTTACTGCGCGGCATGAAGCTGATCAACACCGATACAGGGCCAGCAGACAGCTTGTCGCCACCGCATGAACGGGTATTGGCCAAAGCCTGTGGACTCACCATCGCGGATGGTTTGATCCCCTGGGCTGCGCTGGAGGCCAAAGCCAATCTGCATGAAGCCTGGGCATTGATGACCCCCTGCCACTGGGCCATGGGCCGGGAGCACGCCACGCTGACGGACCCAGCCATGCTTGACCTGAACGAAGCCGATTCACGGACCCTGCTGGCGGCCATGCAGCCGTACTTTGGGACGGAGGGCATCGCACTGCACTACTTGCAGCCCACCCGCTGGCTGGCGCGTGGTGATGTGTTTGGCAGCTTGCCCACCGCGTCACCAGACCGCGTGCTGGGCCGCAATGTTGACCGGTGGCTGCCCGATTTAAAAGCCATCAAGTTGCTGCAAAACGAAATGCAGATGCTGCTGTACACCCACCCGGTCAACGACGAGCGCAGCGCAAAGGGTGTGCGCAGCGTCAATTCGTTTTGGGTCAGTGGATCGGGCGCTTTGACTGAAACAGCAACAGTCAAGCCGCAGGTCAACATCACCAGATGCCTGGCACCAACAGCTTTTGCCAACGACTGGGCGGCCTATACAGCGGCCTGGACGCAACTAGACGCCACCGACATCGCAGCACTTTTAGCCCAGCAAAACAGCGGTAAAACTGTGCGCCTGAGCCTGTGCGGTGACAGCAGCGCCATGACCTTTGAGACCACGCAGCACGGCATACTGACCCAACTCAAGTCCGCCATCAGCCCGCTGCGTCCAATCAACATCCTCAAGCAGCTATGAAGATTCACGTAAGAGACGTTCCGCCCCGCGCAGTTTGGGCGCTACAGCAAGCGGGTGTCCACCCGCTGCTGGCCCAGCTGTATGCAGCGCGAGGCGTCAAAACACCAGACGAACTGGACGAAGGTTTGGCACGGCTGCTCAGCCCCGCCACGCTGTTAGGAGCCAAAGAAGCTGCCGTTCTGCTGGCCGATGCAATTGCTGCTGGCAAACACATCTGCATCGTGGCTGACTACGATTGCGACGGTGCAACGGCTTGCGCAGTAGGCATGCGTGGCCTGAAGTTACTGGGCGCTCAGGAAGTCACCTACCTCGTGCCTGACCGCGTGGTGGACGGCTACGGTTTGACTGCACCGATAGCTGACCGCGTCAAAGCAGCGGGCGCAGACGTGCTGGTCACCGTCGACAACGGCATCGCCAGCTTTGACGGCGTGGCGCGCGCCAAGTCGCTGGGCATGCAGGTGCTGGTGACCGATCATCACTTGCCAGCTTTAACGGACGGAACGATTGGTTTGCCCAACGCCGACGTCATCGTCAACCCGAATCAGCCCGGCTGCCCTTTTGAAAGCAAGTCGATAGCTGGTGTGGGCGTGATGTTTTACGTGCTGCTGGCGCTACGCTCTGAATTGCGGGAGCGAGGCGTTTTTACGGTACAAAACCAACCGAAGGTTGACACGCTGCTGCCCCTTGTTGCATTGGGCACGGTGGCCGATGTTGTCAAACTCGACGCCAACAACCGCCGCCTGGTTGCCCAAGGCTTGAAACGCATCAGAAGTGGCCACTTGCCAGCGGGTGTTGCCAGTCTTTTTGCAGCAGCCGGCCGCAAGGCCAACGTCGCCACCACCTTCGACTTTGGTTTTGCTTTGGGCCCGCGCATCAACGCCGCAGGCCGTCTGGCCGACATGACGCTGGGCATTGAATGCCTATTGACCGATGACGAAGCCAGGGCCGACGAGCTGGCCAAAACGCTGGACGGCATCAACCGCGAGCGGCGCGACATTGAAGCCGACATGCGCGAACAGGCGCAGCTGGCCGCAGACGCGATGATTGATATGGATGACGAACCACCGCCCGCGATAGCGATTTACGAGCCCAGCTTTCACGAAGGCGTGGTTGGCATCGTTGCGTCCCGCATCAAAGACAAATTGCACCGCCCCACCTTCGTGTTTGCCGCCAGCCAGGCAGAGGGCAAGCAGCATGAAATCAAAGGCTCAGGCCGCTCGATAGCAGGTTTTCATTTGCGCGACGCGCTTGATCTGGTCGCCAAGCGCCAGCCCGGCGTGCTGCTCAAGTTCGGCGGCCACGCGATGGCGGCGGGCTGCACGATTGAAGAGAAAAACTTTGAGCTGTTTGAGCACACGCTGCAGCAAGTCGCACGCGAATGGCTGGACGCCGCCACTCTGACCCGCCGCATCGACACCGACGGTCCGCTGGCCGCCGAATACCGCCGTACCGACATGGTCGACACCCTGCACAAAGAAGTCTGGGGCCAAGGCTTTGCCGCGCCTACCTTCAGTGAAGAAGTTGAAGTCGTGTCGCAGCGGCTGGTCGGTGAAAAGCACCTGGCTTTGAAGCTGAAACACCAAGGCCAGCCAGTAGACGGCATTTGGTTCGGCCATACCGAACCGCTACCTGCACGGGTGACCTTGGCCTTCAGGCTGGATGCGGACGAGTGGCAGGGCGTGCGGCGGGTACGGTTTTTGGTGGAGGCAGCTGAGGTTTGAATCTGTCACGAAAATGCAAGTCAAATTTTGTAGTTTTTATGGTGTTTCCGCCAACATGCGCCGACGGGCTGTTAAGTATTTGAAACCCGTTTTCAGTTTCAATTGAATCTCTGATGACTTATGACTTTTAAGTCAAACCTTACTTTTCTTTTGCTTTTGTAAATCACACTGAATTCATCTGTCACACTGGCAACATGATCAAATCACGAATTGCTATCGTTGTTGTCGGTATCTTGCTGCCCTACGTTGCGCGGCTGCCGGGTGTGCTGAGCCATGGACCTCAATGGCTTTGGTCATACTTTGGCGGTGGGATTTATGGTGTTTTGTTTTTTGGATTGTTCAACGCCATTGCATGGGGTGCAGTTCTCGCGGCCTCTTATTCATACCGAAATCCTCATGCAGCCTGGTTCCCGGCTGCACCAGCCTTTATGTTTCTGGCAGTTAACCACGCAGATTTAGACTTGGCCTCAGACGCGCAAGCAGCTCTGGGACTGTTGTTTATTCCGGTCTATTCATTGCCGCTGGTTTTTGTAGGCTGGTTCGCAGGCAAGTGGCTTGACCGTAGAACCCCCGACTGAGCTGGCTTGTCAAAGTACGGACGCGACCAGACACGCATTGATGAAGCTTTGGAGGACTGGCTGCGCACGCATACGCCAGTTTGAGGCCATTTTTGAACTGTTTTTAGGCCATTTTATTGGTCATTTAGGCCTGCAATCCAATAAATACATGCGCAAACAGCTCCTGAATGAATAGCAATTTACCGCCTCTTATTTGGTCTTCTGAAAAGCCACATTAGCCGTTGTCTGACCCCTTCCTTGCCACTTGGACCACCTGCTCAAGGCAGCGTGCCATCCACTGTGATTTTACAGCAAGCTTTTACCAGCTCTGGCTGTCAACTTTTCAAGGATTGCACATGACCTCACCCATCACCCAGCCCACAGACGTCAAGCCTGTCGACGCCGACCTTTCAAAACAGGCCGTTCCCGGTCACGGTATTCCGTCTCAGGATCCTGAAGGCGTCGCTCAGGTTGGCCTTAGCCCTGCAGAAGCGGAGCGCGAATCCAAGTCG
>JANMIH010000019.1:0-2281 GCA_031375685.1 Polaromonas sp.
TCGGCTTTCGCATTGAGCACCCACAGGGCGTGATTGACCGCGCGCGGCTTGGCCAGCACGCGGGCCACCCATTGCTGGGCGCGGCAGACTACAAGCTGGTACACCACGCAGCCAACGGCCGATCGGTCTACAGTTTTTGCATGTGCCCCGGCGGAACAGTGGTGGCCGCCACGTCAGAGCCAGGCCGGGTGGTGACCAACGGCATGAGCCAGTATTCACGCAATGAGCGCAACGCCAATGCAGGCATTGTGGTGGGTATATCGCCCGCTGATTACCCAGGCAGTCCGCTGGCTGGTATTGAGTTTCAGCGCCAGCTTGAGACCCATGCCTACACGCTGGGCGGCAGCAACTACCAGGCACCCGGTCAGTTGGTCGGCGACTTCATCGCAGGCAAAGCATCAACCCAACTTGGCAGCGTTGAGCCGTCTTACAAGCCCGGCGTTTTACTGGGCGATTTGGCAACTGCCTTGCCGGCTTACGCGATAGCCGCCATGCGCGAGGCACTGCCTGTATTCGGTAAAAAAATACGCGGTTTTGACATGCCTGATGCGGTGCTGACAGGTGTGGAGACCCGAACCTCGTCGCCCGTCAAAATCACGCGCGGTGACGACTTTCAGAGCCTGAATGTCAAAGGCCTGTACCCGGCAGGAGAAGGGGCAAGCTATGCGGGCGGCATTTTGTCGGCCGGGGTCGATGGCATCGAAGTGGCCGAGGCCGTGGCACTGAACATCACCCAACCGCGATAATGCAGGCCATGCAAAATACCGCCGAAGAATCCCTGACTGACGTTGCTCAGCAGCAGCCCAACATCAAAAGCAAGCCCCATCAACACGCTGCGCGCCAGCCGCGCGAGGTGAACCCGGTGCTGGAAAAGCTCTTTGAGCTGCACCCCAACCTGTTTGGCGCAAAGTTCTTGCCTCTGAAGCTGGGCATTTTTCATGACCTGCTGGCGCGCCACCCGGATGTGTTTCAAAAAGACGAACTCAAACTGGCAATGGGTCAGCACGCCCGCTCAACCCGCTACCTGGAATGCGTGGCTGCCGGGCTGGCACGGCATGACCTGGACGGCGTGGCACTTGAACCTGTCGCGCCTGAGCATGTGCATCACGCGATTCTGGAAGTCTTCCGAAGGCGGCAAGCCAGGTCAAAAGACGACCTGCGGCCGCGCCTGTGCGGGCTGCTCAAGCAGGCAATTGAAAACTCGGGCTTGACGCCAGACGATTACGCAGCTTTGGTGCGCGTGCAAGACGAAGCGACCAACGCAGTGCTGGACGAAGCGACAGCCGAGCTCAAGGCAGAGGCCGCCAAGCGTGAAGCGCTGATGGTCACCTTCACCGCCAGCGGCAAAACCGAGGCCGAGTTTGCCGACATGTACGGCATGGACTTGAAGCTGGTTAGCCGCGTGCTGGCGCGGGTGAGGGCTGAGAAGGCTGGGTGAGTTTCTTTTTCCCTCTCCCTTTGCGGGGAGAGGGTTAGGGTGAGGGCCAGCAAGCCACCATAGGCAACGGGTCTATGTGCCAACCGCTAACCCTCACCCCTGCCCTCTCCCCGCAAAGGGAGAGGGAGTCAAATCAGGTAAAAAAGCATCTAGCCCAATAAATACGGGCGCCATCAGCTATCTATTTAATAGCAACTTAAATCTATCACACCTTGCCGGGCTGCGCATTTTTCAGCGCAGCAATGCGCTCTTCAATCGGCGGGTGGGTTGAAAACAGCTTGCCCATACCGCCTGCAATGCCCATGGCCGCCACGGACTTGGGCAACTCACCGGGCACCATGCCGCCCAGGCGGGCCAGCGCGTTCATCATGGGCTGGTTACGCCCCATCAATTGGGCGGCACCTGCGTCCGCCCTGAATTCACGGTGACGAGAGAACCAGGCCACCACCATGTGCGCGGCCACACCCAGGACGATGTCCATCACGACCGTGGTGACGTAGTAGCCTATGCCGGGGCCATCGTTGGTATTTTTCAAAATAACTTTGTCGACAAAGTACCCCACCACACGGCTTATAAACACCACAAACGTGTTCATCACGCCCTGAATCAACGTCATGGTCACCATGTCGCCATTGGCAATGTGCGCGACTTCGTGGCCAATCACGGCTTCAATTTCTTCTTTGGTCATGCCTTGCAGCAAGCCCGTCGACACTGCCACCAGAGCTGAGTTCTTAAAGGCACCTGTCGCAAACGCGTTGGGTGCACCTTCAAAAATACCGACTTCCGGCATGCCGATTTGCGCTTTGTCTGCAAACTTTTTAACGGTATCAACAATCCAGGCTT
>JANMIH010000021.1:0-6048 GCA_031375685.1 Polaromonas sp.
ATTTTGCAGCGACTTGCTGCCAGTCTGCAGGGGTCAGCGGGTTCGGGATTCGCAGCTCTGCAAGACTGCGGTCCAGCCTGACCATGTGGTGGTCAAACCTGAACAGTTTGCCAGCGTAGACGGGCAAGACCTCATAAACGCCATCGCCAAAGATAAACCCACGGTCTAAAACGCTGATTTTGGCGTCTTTTAGCGGCGTGAAATCGCCATTTAGGTAGCAGATGGTGTTCGGTAGCGTGTCAGTCATGCTTTTTGGGCTTGCGAGAAGCAGCGGTGATTTTTTGGCGGGTTGAGCGGTTTTTATGTTTTAGCCAGAACTGGATCCGCCAGACAATTTTGACCAAGCCATACGCTGCCAGCGAGCCAAACACGGCAAACATGCCCATGCCCAAAATCGCAGGCGTGCCGATGGACGTGATGTAGCCCATGATGCCCGCGCCTTCACCGATCTGACTGAGCGGCAGAGGCGGCGGGGCGCTAAGTACCAGGCTGCCCAACAGGTAAGCCAGCCACAGCCAAAATCCAATCGTCAGGGGGTTGGTGATCAGTGTCACGGCAGCGGCAACCGGAATGTTGCCGCGCCACCAGACGCAATGGGCGGCGGCCACCAGAATTTGCGCTACCGGCAATGTGAAGGCCCAAAAAACGCCTATGGCTGCGCCGCGCGCGACCGATTCATGGTGCATTCGCCACAGCTTGGGATTGAGCACATGGTGAGCAATCGGCTTGAGCCAGGGGTGCGCCGCCAGTGTGTTTCGCGTGGGGACACTGGTACGCCAGCGGTCTGTCCAGTGAAGTTCTTTGACAGGCGGTGATTCAGGTTTATCAGGCTTCACAGAATTTTCAGGGTGATGGGCGGGCAGGCAAAACGCGCGTTTCGCCAATAGCCATCACTGTAAACGCATCGGCGGGCAGTTCGCGTTCTTTTACCGCCAGGGCCAGGTCTTTGGGCGGCTGGTCCAGGGGCTCGTCGGTCAGGTTAAAGGTGCCCCAATGCACACCCACGCTGCGTTTGGCCTTGAGGTCCAGGTGGATTTGCACCGCTTCTGCCGGGTTGACGTGCTGGTCTTTCATGAACCAGCGCGGCTCGTAAGCGCCCACTGCAATCAAAGCCAGGTCAAACCCACCGCCTTTGGCCGGGGTCTGGCGCTCGGCAAAGCGCTTCTGGGTGTCTGCAAAGTCCTGGCTATAACCCGTGTCGCCACTGAAGTACCAGTGGGTTTGCGCACCCAATACGGCCCAGCCGCCCCAAAGCGTCTGGCTGCGGTCACCCAAGCCGCGCGCTGACCAGTGTTGCACGGGTGTGAAATGAAATTCAACCCCCTTGACATTGACGCTGTCCCACCAGTCGAGCTCTTTGACGGTTTTGATGCCAAGGTCGTCAAACAGGGCTTTAACGCCCAAAGGGACAATAAAAAGGGTCGCTGCTGGCGCTCTGTTTGAAAGGGCCAAAACCGAGTTTTTATCCAGATGGTCGTAATGGTTATGAGAAATGAGGACCACATCAATCGGCGGCAACTGCGCCAGGCTCAAGCCCGGTGCCTGGGCGCGCTTGGGCCCAACAGACTGGATGGGTGAGGCACGTTCTGAAAATATCGGGTCGGTCAAAACATTCAGGCCGTTGGCTTGCACCAGCATCGTGGCATGGCCAATCCAGGTGATCGCGGGCTTGGTCATTGTCGACGTGGCTGCGTTGCCGTTGCCTTGAATAAAGGTCAGGTCAGGCAACACGGTAGGCGTGGGTGTTTGCGGTGGTTTGGGCAAGCCATCAGCCAGGCGCAGGTACTGCCATCGAATAAAATCAGCTTGTGATTTATTCACGCTCCCAAGGTAATTGTTCTTGAACCCTTCAGCCGTGTGATGCGGCCTGGCCGGGTTGTATTGGGTCTTCACACTGGCACAGCCTGAGAGCACAAGCATGGCAGCAACAACTGCCCAAAAAAATAAACCGCTACTAGAAAAATAGCGGTTTACACAGGTTTTTATTGGCCTGCTGCCCATTTTCACCCTTAACGAACCAGGCGAACAGCAAGTATGGCCAGCCAGCCGAGCGTGAAATTGATCAGCGTCATGGTGTGAATCAAACTCGCAGCTTTAGCGGCCAGTGGCCACTGTCCGGTTGCAACGGCGCGCTTGTACTTTTTAAAGCCGGCAAAATAAATGTGGCCAAAAATCAACATCATGGTGATGCCCAAGACCAGCATGATGTTCCAGCCCAAGGGCACGCCGCCATCTCCCGTTGCCAGCCTGGCCGCCCGAAAAGTTTGTGTGTACAGGTTTGTCCCTGTGGAAAAGAGCACCACAATGGCGACCAGCACCAGGGCGTAAAACCGCTTCATCACCGCGCCCATCAAGATCGCTCTGGGCTGCGCATCCAGCGTAGCAATGGCGGCTGGCCGCAGCGCAAACAGCATGACGGTCATGCCGCCCATCCAGACAATGCCGGCGATGAGGTGAAGAAGCTTGGCGTAGTCGTACATCGTGGTTTCCTGTCAAAAAGTCTGATTGTGGCTGTGCCTGGCGCTTGTTGCCAGTCATGAAAATGCACTTAAAACTTGTCGGGGTTTAAAAGTCGTTTTGACAGGACGGGTTTCTACGTATAATCAAAGGCTTTGCTAAACAAAAATTTGCTCGTCAAGCATCGTCAAGTTGCTTGGCTGGGGTCAATAACTGACAGGTTGCATGTGAATCAAAGCCATTGGCCAGATGAGGTGCATGAGTCTGACCATGTACCGTTAACGGTTCAGCAAGCAGAGGGATTGAAGCAAAAACTGGGCAGCGTCAAGCTGGAACACTTTCTGATTCGGGTAACGGCATGGCAGTTGTTGGCCGCCGTCCTGATGGGAGCCATGGTTTGGTTGGTTTTGAGGGAAAAGGCGACGTCGGTTGCCGTTTTTTACGGTGCCATGTGCGCTGTTTTACCCTCAGCTCTGGTGGCTTATGTGTTGAAGAGGCGAATGGCAACAGGTGTCCTGAAACATTCTGGTGATATGTTGTTGGGATTGTTTGTGCTGGAGCTGGTCAAGGTGGTGGCTGCCATCTGTTTGTTGTTGGCGGCGCCTCTGGTGCTCGGGTCGCCGCAGTGGGTGGCCGTTGTAGCTGGATTTGTGCTGACTTTAAAAATTTATTGGCTGGTTGCCTTGTTGGGGTTAAGGCAAACCAGTCAAGTTCATACATTGAGATAAACGAGAGATTTATGTCTGTTGCTGAAAACACTGGAACGACGGGGCCGAATGCGGGTGAATACATCCAGCATCACCTTCAGCATTTGCAGAAGGACTTCTCTTTCGAGAGCGTCAAGCAAACCAGTCTTGTTGACTTCAGCCTCTTCAATCTCGATTCTGTTTTTTATTCGGTTGTTTTGGGAGCTATCGCCTGTTTTGTTCTTTGGCGCGCAGCCAGCAAAGCCACCTCCGGCGTACCGGGCAGGTTCCAGGCGGCGGTAGAAATTTTGTCTGAAATGGTTGAGACCCAGGCCAAAGGCGTGGTTAAAAACGCCAGCAGCCGCAAGTTGGTTTCGCCGTTGGCGTTGACCGTGTTCGTCTGGATTTTTCTCATGAACGCGATGGACATGATCCCCGTTGATCTGTTGCCGCACACTTGGCACATCGTTGGGCCCGCCTTGGGATTCAAGGATTACATGCGCGTGGTGCCCACTGCTGATCTGTCCACAACGCTGGGCTTGTCGTTCAGCGTTCTGTTGATTTGCTTGTTTTACAGTGTCAAGATCAAAGGCCTGGGCGGTTGGGGTCACGAACTGGTGGCGGCGCCGTTTGGTGACCGCTTTTTCCTCTTTCCCGTCAACTTTTTAATGCAACTGATTGAGTTTGCTGCCAAAACCGTCTCCCACGGCATGCGGCTGTTTGGCAATATGTTTGCCGGCGAGTTGATTTTCATGCTGATCGCCTTGATGGGTGGCGCATGGGCTTGGCAATTTAATCCGCTCGCGGGCGGGTTCTGGCTGGGTATTGGGCATGTGATTGCCGGAACCGTGTGGAGTATTTTCCACATCATGGTGATCACGCTGCAAGCTTTCATCTTCATGATGTTGACGCTGATTTATGTGGGGCAGGCCCACGATTCGCACTGATCTTTTTTCGTTTCTTTTTCTTTCACTTTTCCGCACTTTTAGGAGCAATCATGGAAAATATTCTCGGCCTGGTGGCATTGGCATGTGGTTTGATCGTTGGCCTGGGCGCTTTGGGCGCATCCATTGGTATTGCACTGATGGGCGGCAAATTCCTGGAGGCGTCAGCTCGCCAGCCTGAACTGATGAACGAACTGCAGACCAAGATGTTTATTTTGGCCGGCCTGATCGACGCTGCTTTCCTGATCGGCGTGGCTATTGCTCTGCTGTTTGCATTTGCCAAGCCTTTTGCCATTTGATTTTCACTAAGCTTTCACGCTTGAAAGGTACTGAGCTGTGAACATCAACGCAACCCTGTTCCTGCAGGCTATCGTTTTTGCAATTCTGGTCTGGTTCACCATGAAATATGTGTGGCCGCCAATTACAAAAGCGCTGGACGAACGGGCCGAAAAAATAGCGTCCGGTCTTGCCGCCGCTGACAAAGCCAAATCTGAACTCTCCAGCGCCAACAAGCGTGTTGAAGAAGAGCTGGCCAAGTCCAAAGGCGAGTCGGCTGTACGTTTGGCCGAAGCCGAGCGTCGCGCGCAGACCATGATTGAAGAGGCCAAAGGCAAGGCGACTGAAGAGGGCAACAAAATCATTGCTGCCGCCAAGGTTGAAGCTGAACAGCAAACCGTCAAAGCCCGTGAGACGCTGCGCGAGCAGGTCGCTGCACTGGCTGTCAAGGGTGCTGAGCAGATCTTGCGCAAGGAAGTCAATGCATCCGTGCATGCCGACTTGCTGGGCCGCTTGAAGACTGAACTTTGACTGTCACGACGAGAGCACAAACATGGCCGAACTAGCCACCATTGCACGTCCTTACGCTGAAGCACTGTTCAAGAGTTGCAGCAGCGATTTGAATGCGGCTGCCATCTGGCTTGACGAGCTTGCCGCCATTGCATCAAACGCACAGTTGCAGCAGTACGCCGGTAACCCCAGCGTCACGTCTGCACAAATTTTTGATGTCATGACTGGCGTTGCCAAAACCGTTCTGCCTGAAGCCGCGAAAAACTTTTTGCGTGCTGTGATTGACAACGACCGCATCAGCGTGTTGCCAGAAATCGCCAGCCAGTTCCGCGTTTTGAAAAATGCCAAAGGCGGTTCGTCTGATGCCACTGTTTTCAGCGCTTTTGCACTGGATGCAGCTGCGCTGGCTGACTTGTCAGCCACACTTGAGAAGCGTTTTGGCAAGAAGCT
Source organism: Polaromonas sp. (assembly GCA_031375685.1). Classification (GTDB taxonomy): domain Bacteria; phylum Pseudomonadota; class Gammaproteobacteria; order Burkholderiales; family Burkholderiaceae_C; genus Polaromonas. The sequence continues at coordinate 5,324 of JANMIH010000021.1, forward strand.
CAACCTCACCGTTGAGCTGCAGCCTGAATTGATTGGCGGCATCCGTGTCGTGGTGGGTGACGAGGTGCTGGACACGTCGGTCAAAGCCCGTTTAGAGCAAATGAAAGTAGCGCTGGTTTCTTGAATCGCCCAAGCGATATAGAAAACAGCCCTATTTGTAGATTTATTTAAAGAAAGAAGGAAAGAGTCATGCAACTCAATCCCGCAGAAATTTCTGAACTGATCAAGAGCCGCATTGAGGGCTTGACGGCCGCGAGCGACATCCGCAACCAGGGCACGATTGTGTCGGTGACGGACGGTATCGTGCGTATTCACGGCTTGTCTGACGTGATGCAGGGCGAGATGCTGGAATTCCCGGCAACCGCTGACGGCACGCCTACCTATGGTCTGGCGCTGAACCTGGAGCGCGACTCGGTCGGCTCCGTGATTCTGGGCGAATATGAGCACCTGGCTGAAGGCAATATTGTCAAATGCACAGGCCGCATTCTTGAAGTGCCTGTTGGCCCCGAGCTGCTGGGCCGCGTGGTCAATGCGCTGGGTCAGCCGATTGACGGCAAAGGCCCGGTCAACGCCAAGATGACCGACGTGATTGAAAAAGTTGCGCCAGGCGTGATTGCCCGTAAATCGGTGGACCAGCCTTTGCAAACCGGCCTGAAATCTATTGACTCCATGGTGCCCGTCGGCCGTGGCCAGCGCGAACTGATCATTGGCGACCGCCAGACCGG
>JANMIH010000029.1:0-4598 GCA_031375685.1 Polaromonas sp.
CATATCAGGAAGTCTTCAAAAAAAGACGCACCGATTGCAACATCTGAAAAGGAACTCATCATGACCAACAAACTATTTCTCAGCCTCGCAGCTGCTTCATTGATCGCACTGACAGGCTGCGGCACAAACCCGACCAATGCACAAATTGGCACCGGTGTTGGCGCTGTGGCTGGCGGTGTGGTGGGCAATGCCGTGTTTGGCAGCACGCTGGGCACGGTCGGCGGCGCTGCGGCTGGCGCATTGATCGGCAACGAAGTCGGCAAGAAAAAATAATCCTAGAAAAAGCAGTTGCCCGCTTGAAAACCTGTCTTGAGCCCCATAAACACTGAGTTTTTCAACTTTGAAGGCTCTCACCTCCTGGGTGACGACGCTATTGCACCCGAGTGCGGCACGGCAAGGCGACGCAGCGTAAGCGGGTGGCCAACACACCTTAACCCACTGGTGCCTTGATGGCACACCGTCGCTATTAAAGGGGGGTGGGTTGCCGGCGATGAGGCAGCAATTTTTTCGATCTGGCTGTTCTTGTGCGTCGGCAGGCGAGCCAGCACATCTTTGAGGTACGCATACGGATCATGCCCGTTGAGCTTGGCGCTCTGAATCGGACGCATCACCGCAGCTGCCCGCTGCCTCAACCACGGTACCGTGCTGTCTTTTGATTTTTAAGTGGGTTAAACCGAGATTGTCCATTAGGCGGCACTTCGTGCCTATGCAGCACATGGTGGACGATTCGCGGCCATTTCGCAGCTTGCTTTAAGGGCAATAGGCATACTGTTTCCCTTTCACCAAACCACAAACAGACACGCAACTCGCCTGACAACATACCTGCATTTTAATGAACAATCTCGGTTAACCCACTGTTGCACAAAATTTATTCAGTAGCGGCGATGAAATTCTCGGTCAAAAAGGCATAGCTGCCCGCGCTAACGCGAGCTCTGCAAGGCTTCAACTGGGTGGAGCTGCGCGGCCTTTAGTGCTGGGTACAAACCCGCCGCTATTCCTACCACAAAGGAAATTCCAAAAGCAAGCGCCATGCCTGATGCGCTCATGACAAAAGGCAGCTGAACCGCTGCTGTAGTGACCCCTGCGGCCACCAGCCCCAGCACCAAACCAATGCCGCCGCCAGCCAAGCCGAGTAAGGTGCTTTCAGCCAAAAATTGCAATCCTATGTCCAGATCGTCCGCGCCAATGGCCATGCGTAAGCCGATTTCACTGCGACGCTCCAACACGGACATCAACATCACATTGAGAATGCCCAGCGAACCGACCAGCAGAGATATGCTGCTCAGTGCCGCTAAAAATCGGGTGGTGGTCTGAGCTTCGTTGCGCCTGAGCTCCAGCACTTGACGCGCCGTATTGATTTGTGCTGTCTGGCCGGTCAGTGTGTTGAGTTGCGCTGCCAGCTGCGATGAAAATTCCACTGGCGAGATGTCTGGACGAACTCGCAAAACCAAATGGTTGGGCCTGGATTGAGGCTGCATGCGCTGACCAGCAGCGGTTGACACGAGTATGCCGTCGTCCAAAGATATGGACGCCACCTCGGCTGAGATGTTGTCGGATGTCATCACGCCTGCAATGCGCAGCGTGCGCCCGCACAGCGCAAGCGTTGCGCCAGGTTCAATGCCTTGTCCATTGGCGGCAAGTTTTTGTGCTGTCTTCGCTCCCAATACAACCCACAGGTCATTGCCGTCTAGTTCATGAATAAAGCGGCCACTGGACAGCTTCAAGCCCAAAATACGCGCCAGCTGGGGTTGCACAGCACTGACCATGCTCTGCTGCGCGGCTACACCTGGGCACGCGATGGACACTTCAGTGCTAACCAGCTCAACTTCAGGCAAAGCCGCCACCGCCGATACCAGCTCATCCCAAGACAAGCGCTTGCGTGCATGGATTTCTGTCGGTTGTTTGTTTCTTACCAGCCCTGATTGCGAATCCATCAGCGTCACATCCATGACTTGGGTGCCCATTTTTTTAAAGTCATTCTGCGCCTGGCGCTCTAGTCCCTGGCCAAGAGCCACAAGAGTAACCACTGCCGCCACACCAATCGCTATACCCAGTAAGGCCAACAGCGCCCGCTGGCGACTGCTGCCCAGGGCGTTCAGCGCAAACCTGGCAGCACTGCGTGTACGCGGCCAGAGCCCTCGCGTCTCAGCCATGCGCCGCCTCATGACGTGTATCACTGTGGACGCGGCCGTCACTCAGGCGCAAGCAGCGCGGCATGCGTTGTGCCAAGTCGGCATCGTGCGTCACCACTATAAGTGTCATGCCATGCGTGCGATGCAGCGCTAGCAACAGCTGCAACACCAGTTCACCATTGACCGAGTCCAGCGCCCCGGTTGGCTCATCAGCCAACAGCAAGCGTGGCTGGCCTACCAGCGCCCTGGCGATGGCCACACGCTGGCATTGGCCACCCGACAATTGATGCGGGCGGTGGGTGGCTCGGTCTAGCAAATCCACGGCTTGCAATGCCTGACTGGCGCGCCGCTTGAGTTCGGCGCTGCTTAAACTGCCGTAGCACAAGGGGAGCGCCACATTGTCAAGCGCGCTCAGGTGTGGCAGCAAGTGAAACTGTTGAAATACAAAGCCAATGGACTCCCAACGCAATCGCGCCAAAGCGCGCGAATTCAACGCTTGGACATGTTGCCCCGCAAAGCGGTAGGTGCCGGCAGTGGGCGCATCAAGCAAGCCCAGCACGTTGAGCAGCGAAGATTTGCCGCAGCCTGACGCGCCTGTAATTGCAAGACATTCACCCTCTCGCACCGACAAACTTACCCCGTCGAGCGCATGCACCACGCTGTCGCCCATCGCATGACTACGGTGCACCTGGTCCAGCTCAATGATTCCATGGGCGGCCATACTTATCGTTGCCCGCTCAGACCAAACGGCAACGTGGCTGCTGACTCATCCGCATCCTGGGGCATGCTCTGCATTCGCCCGGTTTCGGAGGGTGCAGATGATGGCACCCAGACTAAATCACCCACAGCCAAACCTTTTTGTACAACGACACGGTCAGTTAAGGTCATGCCGGTTTCAATGCTCACCTCATTGCCCGGCCCTGTGGCATCGCCAGCCGCTCTGCGTGTAACGATGGCCCGCCCAGTAGCGTCCATGCGGACTGCGGCAAGTGGCACCATCAAAGCCGCTGACTGCTTCTCCGTCACCATGCGCAGGCGGACTTTCATGCCTAGCTTCAGCCGCGGTCTCAGCTCCTGCGGCACGTCACGGACCAAAACCTCAATGTCAAACATCGGCGCGCCCTCAGACCCAAAGCGCTGATTGGTTGCCGCCTGTCCTGACACCCATGCCAATTGGCCGCGTAGGGAGGTGGCTTGGTCTGTGTTTAACGTCAGCTCAACGGGTATGCCAGGCTTGACGCGCACGGCGTCAAACTCGTCAAGCGTAGCGCGCACCACATACTTGGTGCTGTCACCAATCAACATGAGCACCGCGCGATTCGAAACAAACGAGCCTACATCCAGCTCTTTGGCAGGGGCGGATTCTGTTTGCGCTGGCTTGAGCACCATACCAGCCATCGGCGCTGTGAGCGTGGCGCGCGTGAGGCGTTCTTGCAACAGGCGTACTTTCATGCTGCGTGATTCAGCCTCCAGGCGCGCAATCTGTTGTTGTGCCGCACCACCCTTGCGCAAGGCTGATGCCAAACCATCTTTGGCGTTTTGCCACTGGTCGTTGGCACTGGCCGCTTCAGACTGCGCAGCTTCCACCTCAGAGCGTGCCACGATGCCTTTATCAAACAGTGTTTGACTATCCTTGAGGCGCGTCTGAATCACCTGCAATTGACGCTCGGCATTGACCACTTGTCGTTGTGCGGCTGTGACCTCCACACTGGTTTGCCAGTTTTTCAAGCCAACGAGGTCTTCCTTCGCCCGAGTATTGGCGGCTTGCGCCTCAAGCAGTTCAGCTTGGACTGTAGACGTGTCCAATCGTACAAGCGGCGCCCCCGCTTCTACATGGTCCCCCGCGCGCACCCAGCGTTGCACGATGGCGCCATCAAATGGTGCCGTGATGGAGACCGCCGAAGCTTCTGCCAATTGCCCTTCAGTCGCAATGGGGCGCTCCAAGGGCTGTGCCTCTATGCTCACCCACAGGCCCGCAGGGGGGAGCCGGCTCGCATGCCAATACTGCGCCGCCCCCAACAGGAGCGCTATAGCCAGCAGTATCAGCACTGCATACCCGATTTGGTACTTCCGTGGTAGCGACGCCAGACGTGCTCGAAATGCAAAATATATAGGCTTCACCCTTATCCCTTGTTAATTTACGCTGCGTGTCGGCTTGATCATGGTGCTTGCATGACTGATTTGCGCCGCGCTGTCAATGCGCCCGTTGATCGATCGTATTCCATAGCGGCGCGCTGCATAGACAGGCTGGCTTGAGTCAGATTATTCTCAGAAACTCTAATATCGTTAAGCGCGGCGGACCATTGAAAGTTACTAATCTTGCCAACGCTAAAACGCTCTTTTTCAGCTTCGAGTTTGCGGCGATTGATCTCAAGTGTGTGTGTCGCCAGCTCTAACTGCTTTTTTGAAAACTCCAGCTCACGCAGCGCGTTCATGACCTCGCTTCGCACTTGGCGCAAAGCATCT
>JANMIH010000037.1:0-3916 GCA_031375685.1 Polaromonas sp.
CCCGATCAAATCCATCACCGATTTCGGCGTGTTCGTCGGTTTGGCGGCTGGTATTGACGGCTTGGTGCATTTGTCTGACCTGTCATGGAACGAGCCAGGCGAGACCGCCGTGCGCAACTACAAAAAGGGCCAGGAAGTCGAGGCGATTGTGTTGGCCGTTGATGTTGACCGCGAGCGTATTTCCCTCGGTATCAAGCAGCTCGACTCTGACCCGTTCACCACGTTTGTGTCGATCAACGACAAGGGCGCGATTGTGACGGGCAAGGTCAAGACCGTAGATGCCAAAGGTGCTGAGATTGACCTCGGTGAAGACATCATTGGCTACCTGCGTGCCAGCGAAATCAGCCGTGACCGCGTTGAAGACGCACGCAACGTGCTCAAAGAAGGCGATGAAGTCTCTGCTGTTGTGGTGAACGTGGATCGCAAGACCCGCAACATCCAGTTGTCAGTCAAAGCCAAGGACAACGCTGATCAGCAAGAAGCCATGGCAACCTTGAGCCAGCAGTCTGCGAAAGAAAGCTCTGGCTTGACCAACTTGGGCGCATTGCTCCGCGCCAAGATGGACAACGAAAGCAAGTAAGTTTTGCGGGACAGACCAGACGAAGCAGCAAAGCTGCCGTCTGCTCTGTCCCCAAACTGGCTAATCCCCGACCCCGATTTCATGACCCGAAGCGACCTCGTCGAAGAACTGGCCAACCGGTTTGGTCAGCTCACGCACCGTGATGCTGAATATGCCGTCAAGACCATTCTTGATGCTGTCAGCGACGCGCTGGTGCGCGGACACAGGATCGAGATTCGGGGCTTTGGCAGCTTTTCCGTTAACCGTCGCCCGCCACGCATGGGGCGCAACCCGCGCTCAGGCGAAAGCGTTGCGATTCCTGAAAAGCGCGTACCGCACTTCAAGCCCGGCAAGGCGTTGCGTGAAGCGGTTGATGCACGAACAGAAGCGTTGCTCACAGCGCAAGCAGCCAAGACGAAGCCGTGACGTTTACCGCTAGTTTGGCTGACTACAATTGAGCGACTGACTCCATAAGGCTGTTTGCAAGTGAAATACCTTTTATGGCTGCACAAAGCAGCCATTTTTTTTACGCTTTTCGCTTTTGCGCTCAATAACCAGCAAGCTGTTGCCGTTAACTTCTTTTTCGGAACCTTCTGGAAAGCGCCGTTGGTGCTGGTCGTTCTGACAGCATTTGGAATCGGTTTGGCGCTTGGGGTTTTGCTGATGATGCCGCGCTGGTGGAAAAAACGCAAAACAAAATCCATTTCTGACACCGACTCGACTCTGCTGCCAGTGCAAGGCGGCTCTAGGACAGGCGCCACGATGCCAGGCAACCCAGAAATACCGCGACATGGACTTTGACTTCACCTGGATCCTGCTCGGCCTGCCGATTGCGTTTACGCTGGGCTGGCTGGCCTCGCGTGCAGACTTGCGCCAACTGCGGATCGAAAACCGCCAGGCTCCAAAAGCCTATTTTCGCGGTCTGAATTTCCTGCTTAATGAGCAGCAAGACCAGGCCATTGATGCTTTTATTGAGGCGGTACAAAACGACCCGGACACCTCGGAGCTGCATTTCGCACTCGGTAATCTTTTCAGACGGCGCGGCGAATACGAACGCGCTGTACGGGTGCATGAACATCTGCTGCAACGCGGCGACTTGCCGCAGCCAGACCGTGACCGTGCACAACACGCGCTGGCTCTGGACTACCTCAAAGCCGGCCTGCTAGACCGCGCGGAAACCGCATTGCGCAAACTTGAAGGCACCAGCTACGAAGAAGAGGCCCGCCTGGCACTGCTGTCTATTTACGAGCGTTCGCGAGACTGGCAGCACGCGACCGATATTGCCAGCAAACTCAACAACGCCGGGCACGCCAGCTTCAATGGCCGGCAGGCGCACTATTTGTGCGAGCAAGCCATCAGCTTGCTTGCCACGGGCGACATATCTCAAGCCACCGCCCTTCTTGAGCTTGCTTGCAGCACCGCCCCCACATCCGCCAGGCCGTTGATAGACCTGGCCAAGCTCCGCCTGCAAAACGGCCAGCCGCAAGCCGCTTTCGACACCCTTAAAAGTTTGGGGGAGATTGCGCCGCAAGCCATGCCACTGGCTGCAGGCTTGCTGGTTACCCTGGCGCAACATGATGGTTTGAACGCACCTGTGATGGAGCTGCTCAAGGCCCACTACCAGCACACGCCGTCGGTTGATGTGATGGACGCGATTGCCCGGCTTGAAAAAGACCTCACCGCAAGCCGCCAGGGCTACATCCAGCACCTCGAGACCGAAGCATCTCTGGTGGCAGCAGCCCGTTGGGTGGCGGGTGAAAAACCAACAAATGCCATTGAGGAGCACAACCACCAGTTGGTGCAACGCGCACTGGATCAGGCCACCAAACCGCTGATGCGCTACCGCTGCGCCGCCTGCGGTTTTGAAGCCACGCAACACTTTTGGCATTGCCCTGGCTGCCAGGCTTGGGACAGCTATCCGGCCCGGCGCATCGAAGAGTTATGAACACCCCCGTCGAAGGTTTTTTACACACCCCCAGGGAGGCTTTGCCTCCCTCCCCCTTGCAGGGGGCGACACCTGCGGCCTGGCAAAGCCAAAAGTACTTGGCACACCCCCGGGGCAGCTGCGCTTGCCTCCCCCTTGCAGGGGGCAGACACCTACGGACTGGCAAAGCCAGATCCGTGGCGGCTGCTTGAATAAGAAGTACACATGACTAACTCCTCTAATATTTCTCAAGGCAAATTAGCCGCAGCTCGCGTCCTGGTCGTCGGCGATGCCATGCTGGACCGCTACTGGTATGGCGCAGTGGATCGCATCTCACCCGAAGCTCCTGTGCCGGTTGTACGAGTCACCCGTACCGAAGAACGTGTCGGCGGTGCAGCTAACGTGGCCAGCAACATCGTGGCGCTTGGCACGCGTGCATCGCTGCTGACCGTGGTGGGCGACGATGAAGCCAGCCATCAGCTTGAAGCGCTGGTCGCCAACTCGGGGATCACGCCCTATTTTGGCCGGGACGTCCGCCTTAAAACCACCGTCAAGTTGCGGGTCATTGGCCGCCAGCAACAACTGATTCGGCTTGACTTTGAAAACACGCCTGACAACGAAGTGCTGGCATCCCAGACGAGTACCTTTGAAAAGCTTTTGCCACAGCACGATGCTGTTTTGTTTTCGGACTACGGCAAGGGCGGGCTGGCGCACATCACCCTGATGATTGACCATGCCAAAGCTGCCGGCAAGGTGGTACTGATTGACCCGAAGGGCTCAGACTACACTCGCTACAAAAACGCGAGCATCATCACCCCAAATCGCGCCGAGCTGGAGCAAGTCATCGGCACCTGGACAACCGAGACGGAGCTCCAAGCCAAAGCCCAAAATTTGCGTACATCGCTCAACCTGCAAGCCTTGCTGCTGACCCGCAGTGAAGCCGGCATGACCCTGTTTGACGCGCAAGGCCAGTTGCATGTACCCGCTGTTGCGCGTGAGGTGTTTGACGTGACTGGCGCGGGCGACACCGTCATTGCCACACTGGCCGCGTTGGCCGCAGCAGGCGTGAAGCTCCGCGATGCGGTTCCGATTGCAAATCAGGCTGGCGGCATCGTGGTGGGTAAATTCGGCACAGCCACTGTCAGCTACGGTGAGCTGTTCAACGTCGCAAGCTAAGGGGAACAAACCATGAAAATTGTCGTTACGGGTTCAGCCGGGTTTATTGGCAGCAACCTCATCAAAGGTCTGAACGCACGCGGTATTGACGACATCATTGCTGTTGATGATTTGACGATGGGTGACAAGTTTAAAAATCTGGCCGACCTTCAGATTGGCGACTACGTGGATGCTGACGATTTTTACGACCTGTTTGCAGAAGGCGCGTTTGGTCAGGTTGAGGCCGTTTTTCATGAAGGCGCCTGCAGCGACACCAT
>JANMIH010000043.1:0-12987 GCA_031375685.1 Polaromonas sp.
GAGCGCGATCAAGAGCCTCATGCCACGCGAACTTCTACCAGGCAGTCGTAGAACACCGGGCCTTTACCCAAGTCTGTCAGGTGTTGGCTGGTGAGCTGGTTCACGTTGGTGCCGTCCAGGCCAAATTTACGCCACCAGACGCCCAGGCCATTGACCACGCCAGGCCGGGCGCGCGCGGACACCTCGGCTTTGACCTTGTAGCTGCCGCGCTGGTTAAACACGTTGACAACGCTGCCTGTGGTGATGCCGCGCGGTGCTGCATCGCCCGCATGGATTTCAAGCACCGGCTCCACTTCAATATTGCGCAAGCTGGTCACGTTGACAAACGTGGAGTTTAAAAAGTTGCGGGCGGGCGGCGAGATCATCGCCAGCGGATAGTCGTTTGAAGCACCGCTCAATTCGTAGTTGGCGACATGGTCTGGCAGTCCGTCCAGGCCCTGATCTGCCAGCCGCTGGCTGAAAAATTCGCACTTGCCCGAGGGCGTGGGGAAGTTGCCGGTGGCAAACGGTGCCTGGGGCAGTTCGAGCGTGGCAAAGCCATTGGCCAGCAACTCATCAAAGTCAACCTTCTCGCCAAATGCCGCACGGCACAGGGTTTCGTCGTTGTCAACAAAGCAGGGCTCGTCAAAACCCATGTGCGCCGCCAGCTCACGAAAAATTTGTGTGTTGGTTTTGCTTTGGCCCAGCGGCGCAATGGCTGGGCGGTTCAGCAGCACATCGGTATGGCCGTAAGACAGGTGCACGTCCCAGTGCTCCAGCTGGGTGGTGGCCGGCAGGATGTAGTCGGCGTAGTCGGCGGTGTCGGTTTGAAAGTGCTCCAGCACCACGGTCAACAGGTCATCACGCGCAAAGCCTTGCGCCACCTTGCCCGACTCGGGCGCCACCGCCACCGGGTTGCTGTTATAGACAATCAGCGCTTGGATTTTGGGGCCAAAGTCACTGGATGTTTCATTCAACAGAGCATTCCCAATGGTGCTCATGTTGATCGTGCGTGGTGAGCGACCCGCCAGCAAATCAGGCCGCTGCAATGCCGCTTTGTCAACCGGAAACAGCCCCGAGCTGCTGAGCAACACGCCGCCCGCTCGATGCCGCCACGCGCCGATCAGCGCGGGCAGGCAGGCCACCGCCCGTGTGGCGTTGCCGCCGCCGCGCACGCGCTGCATGCCGTAGTTCAACCGGATGGCAGCGGGTTGCTGGTTGACCAGGCACTGGCCATAGTCGCGTGCCAGGTTTTTGATTTGCGCGACGGGCACTCCGCATACAGCAGAAGCCCGCTCAGGATTCCATAGCAAGACTCGTGCTTTCAATGCCGCCCAGCCCACCGTGTGCTTGGCAATGTAGTCATGGTTCAGCCAGTCGTTCTTGATCAGCTCATGCATCACGGCCAGGGCCAGTGCAGCGTCGGTACCCGGTAGCAGGGCAATGTGTTCGTGGCACTTCTCAGCGGTCTCGCTTCTTCTAGGGTCAATGCAAATCAGCTTTGCGCCGTCACGTTTGGCCTGTTGGGCATAGCGCCAAAAATGCAGATTGCTGCCAATCGAGTTGCTGCCCCAGATGATGATGAGTTTGGACTCGGCAAAAAACTCAACCCGCATACCCACCTTGCCGCCCAGTGTTTGCGTCACGCCTTCCGTGCCTGCCGCAGAGCAGATGGTGCGGTCTAGCAGCGATGCGCCCAGGCGGTTAAAAAACCGGCCTGCCATGGCCTCCCCCTGCACCAGGCCCATCGTGCCGGCGTAGCTGTACGGGACTATCGCTTCAGGGTCTGTGGCTGCAATGGTGTTAAGCCTGCTGGCAATGTCTGCCAGCGCCGCGTCCCACGAGACAGGCTCAAACTGCCCTGAGCCTTTGGCGCCGATACGTTTGAGCGGCGTGAGCAGCCGTTCCGGGTGGTGCGTGCGCTCGGCATAACGCGAGACCTTGTTGCACAGCACACCGCCCGTTTGCGCGTGCGCTGGGTTGCCCTGTACTTTGGTGGCTATGCCGTTTTCAGTCGTCGTCAGCAGCGCGCAGGTGTCGGGGCAGTCATGCGGGCATGCGCCGCGCACCACGGTTTGGGCCGTAGCTTTCACCAAACTGACAACATATGGCGTCACAGGGCTGGTGCTGATGGTTTTTTGCATGCGCTGAGCCTATATTGTTGAAGGACAAAAATAGCGTTGGAGACAAACATGGTTCATAAAGAGAAGGGCGTAATCCGGCAAAGCGGCGTTGGGCGCTTCAAAACCTTCATGGTAGCGGCTTTGGCGCTGCTTGCACTGGCCAGCCACGCGCAGGACGGTATCAATAAAAGCGCCGTGACGCTGGGTCAATCTGCCGCGCTGACCGGGCCATCCGCAACTTTGGGCGTGCCTTTTACCCAAGGTGCCAAGCTGTATTTTGACCGCTTGAACAATGCCGGCGGCATCAATGGCCGCAAGGTCGAGCTGGTCAGCCTCGACGACGCAGGCAGCCCGGAGCAAGCCGTGGCCAACACCAAAAAGCTGCTGGCGCAAGGCGTGCTTTCACTGTTCGGCTATGTTGGTTCGCCCCAAGTCACGGCCGTCAATGCCCAGCTCAACAGTGCGGATGTTGTGCTGTTTGGTGCCATGGCGGGTGCTGATGAGTTGCGCGGCTCGCTCTACCCCAACGTCTATTCCATTCGCCCCGGCTATTCTGAAGAAGCGGCGGTCATCACCAAACACGCAGAGACGCTGGGCATGAAAAAGTTGGCCATCGTGCATGCCAAAGATGCAGAGTCGCTGGCAGCGCTTGACTCGGCCGAACGCACCATGCATGGCCTGGGCGCCAACCTGGTCATCAAGGCCAGCTTTGACGCCCTGGACAAAGTCATTGCGCTCAAGCCCCAGTCGGTGCTGGTCATCAGTGACCCGAAGGTGGCTGCCACAACCATTCGTGACCTGCGTGACAAAGGCTACAAAGGCCCGATTTATGGCTTTTCAAACACAGGTGAAAGCCTGCTGGCCGAGCAACTGGGCGCTGCGGGGGCGGGCGTGGTGCTGGTGCGTGTCACGCCGCGTTCAGACAATGCCAAAAGCACCCTGGTGCGTGAGTTGCTGGCTGATGCGGCCGCTGCCAAAGTCGGCAAAGCCAACGTCTACATGCTCGAAGGTTACATTGCCGCCTGGGCTTACACCGAGGCGCTGCGCAAAGCGGGCAAAGATCCGACCCGCGCCAAAATGCGCAAGGCGCTGGACGGCTTGCAAGAGATGAACCTGGGCGGCTTCAGAATCCACTTCGACGGCGACAGGGTCGGCTCCAAAATGGTGGCGTTGAGCCTGATTGATGGGGTGGGCAGGGTGCGGGAGTAGGGTGTGTGATATGGCAACCGCTGTGGGGGTGAAAGAATTGATCAGTGGTTCTACGTGTTCAAAACGCCACGTAACATCTGTAATAATGTTCCTTTAGTTTTGCATTTAGAAAAACCACAATAGCTAGAGAAGGTTGCGTGTGCACTTCAAAGTTCATCAGTAGTGAATTTTGGTTTATGAACCTTTTGCTCTCTGCGTTCGATACGTGTTTAAGGAGGCCTGTTTCGCATAAATTGTCCAAAATGTTCTACTGTAAATTCTGAAAACGCGAAGTTCTGCAAAGGTTGTGGATATGACCTGCGGGTGAATTCGAAGCCAGAGCCGGTCATCCAAGTCACTGGCTTACAGTGTCCAAAATGCGGCGCTGAAAATACAGCCAACGCCAAGTTTTGCAAGGTATGCGGAACGTCAATGGTGGTTACATCGTCCGTATTAGTGCCACCACCTGCACCAGTGCCGCCGCCTGTACCAGTTGCACCTCCTGTACCCGTGCCGCCACCTACACCAGCGCTGCCTCATACGCCTGCCCCGCCTGCTGTGCCAGCTCCACCTCACGCACCAGTGGCTGAATCAGTGAGCGGCGTGGCTTGCTACAAGTGCAAGACGCTTAACAATCCGAATGCCAAGTTTTGCAAGTCTTGCGGTGTCCCTAACCCCGCTTCACCACCAGTATCAACGCCACTGCCAAAACCAGTTAAGAAGGACGGACCGAGAAAGCCGCTGATTCTTTGGGCGGGCATCGCTGCGGGCATTCTGGCAATTGCTGGAGGCGGCGCTTATTGGATGTTTTCCGGCGCTGCCAAACCCAAAACCAGCAGCGTTGCACCTGCGCCGCTGCCCCAGGAGGCGGCGTCCGCACCAGCGCTAGCCACTTTGCCTGCGGCATCCGCCGTTGTGACCGTGCCTGATACCCCAACACCTGTTGCATCCGCGCCAGTGACCAACGCCGGCGCAGCAGTTGCCGAGCCTGCCAAAGTTGCAGCTTCGGCACCGGACGCAACCAATGCAGACAAATCGCAAGCAGCGCCGTCTCTCCCTGCTTCAACGCCTTTAATTGCAAACACGCCACCAGTTGAAGCCAGGCAAGGCCCAACACAAGCAGAACGTGATGCACGTGAAGCAGCTCGGAAAAAGCGAGTTGAACAAGAGCAAATAGCAAAACAGAAAGAGCGTGACAAAGCCAACATGAACAAAGCTAACCGTACCCTTGACGATTTACTGAAATAACTGGAGAAACTTAAATGAAATTACTCACCTTAACCACACTCGCACTGGCCGTAACCTTAACCGGATGCGCCAATGTGCAACAAGCAACGGGCATGGACGGCAAAGCTGTAGGTGCAGCAGGCGGCGCAGCTATTGGCTGTGTTGGTGGTGCGCTGTTGGCAAAAATAACAGGCCAAAATGCCGTTGGCGGTTGTTTGGCGGGCGCGGTTGTTGGCGGTTTGGTGGGGTTTGAAAAAGCCCGCCAAGACGAAATTACTGCTGCCTCAAAGGCTCAGCAAGAGGCCATCGCCGCGTTGGCGCCACTTTCAATAGGCAGCCAAGTCAAGGCAGGTGAGGTCAAAACCGTTGAGGTCACTGCTACTGACAAGACAAAAAATGAAACCAAAAAGTACCAGGCTTTTGATTCCGTAAGTATTGACATTCCGATTTCAGCCAAAGGCACGCCTGAATATGACGCTGCTATAGGCAAGTTGAAAACCTTGGCTGAAAAAGTTGCTGACGAGCGTGGGTCGTCAAAAATTGACATTGCCATGACAGCAGCAGATGCGCGGGCGAACAAAGTGACGCTTGAAACTGCCAGCGTCAAAACTGCAAAGGGTAACACCATCACGGTCGCTAAAGCAGCAGACAACACAGTGCAAAAGGGGATTGAGCGCGTTACGGTTCGGGCTGGCAAGCTTGAGCAGACCGTGGTCTCTTGATCGAGTTACTACCAAAACATCAGATGTGCTGACGCTGGTCACCACCAGTGTCCGTCAGCTACACAAGCCATAACAAAGGGGGGCTTTCCAATGTCACTTCAACAACAACTCAGCCAGTCGGCAGGCTTGTTATCGGCAGTAGATGCCATTCGCAACTGGCGCGCTGCAGCGCTTTTGTTGGGTAGTCTGTTGGTAGCTGGTCTTGTTGGTGCATTGGGCGGCATCGTGAGCATGCAGGTGCATGTAGCCCTGGGGTTTGTATTCTTCCTGCTTGCGTTCGCTATTAACTTTTACGGCATCAACGCAGTCGGCATCATGATGATGGATGAAGCGCAAGGCGGTGCAGCGAGATCTATGTTTGCCGCAGTGTTGACGTCCTTGGCCATTGGTCACCGTGTAATTTTGGTATTGCTGCTGGCTGCACTTACCTACATTGTTGGCGCAGCAGTGATGGCGCTGTTGCTGTTGATCTGCAAGATTCCAGGTTTGGGGCCACTGCTGTTTGCTTTTGTTTTCCCGTTGTGTGTGGTGATTTCCGGTGTCGCTATTTTTGCAGGGTACGCCGTGATTGGCACGCTCACTGGGCCTGCCGTTTGGAGCGGTGCAACTACCATGCAAGCTTTATCGCGCTTGGCGGCTATTGCCCGCCAGCGTATTGTTATTGTCATTTTGAGCGTTTTGGTGTTGTTGCTCATATGCGGCTTTGTTGGGGGCATTCTGTTTGGCATTTTGTTTACCGGCACTCTGATTACTGGTGGCATGTCGGCTGGCATCATCGGAGTCAGTGGCATTGACTTAAACAGCGCAATGAGCATATTTGGTATGTCCGGCTCAGGCTTTGGTCGCGGTGGCGATTCAGGCCACCTTGCTGCTGGCGCCTTCGGCTGGGGAATTGTGATGGCTATTGCTTTCACGCTACCTCTCTTGGTGTACCTGCGCGGACTTTGTCAACTTTATCTGGCAAACATACAGGGTGTGGACATCAGCGAGATGGAACAACAGTTGCAGGGCAAGTTTGACGCGGCTAAACGTGGCGCGGCTGAAATGAAAGCAAAAGGCGAGGCCTTGGCCGCACAACAAGCGCAGCGGTTTGAAAAGTCTGCCAGTGCACCAACTACGCCAGCAACCCCAAGTGCCCCGCAGTACAAATGTGCCGCTTGTAGTACCCCCTATCTGGCGGGTGACGTGTTTTGCGGTGGTTGCGGTCAAAAATTGACGTAACCAGGCCGTCTAAATCTTTTAACGCAGGTAACCGTCAGCTCATGGCTGGCAAAAAGGGGGTAGTCATGGCTATTTTTTGTACCAAATGCGGCACGTCAAATGAGGACGGCGCTGGGTTTTGCGATAACTGTGGCGCCCCCCTGCGTGCAGCCTTAGCCAAAACGCCAGATGGTGATGTGGCAACCCAACCACCAAACGCAACGGGGCGAACCGTATCGCCTGGCTCGGTGACCAAAATAAATCCGAAAAAAATGATCTACGCTGGTGCGGCTCTTGCCATTGTGTTGATCTTGGGCAGCGGTGCGATGTACTTCATTCTGCAACCACCCGCAGCAACCCCTAGTACGCTGCTGGCTGCGGCTAAAGCTGGTTATGGCAAAGAAACCACCGACAGGTTCAAGCGCGAGCTTTGTATTTCAAATATTGATTACAGCAAGAGCATATTCAATGCAGGTGAGAACGACCTGCGCACCCAGGCCTGGTTGAACGCGTTGGTCACAGCAGGACTTTACAGCCCTCCCGTGGCGATCAACAGTGGCGGCTTTTTTGCGCAGACTTTGCTTCAATACGTTGCCACGCCCGAATTAGCAAACTTTCGTCAGGGCTCGGCTCTATGCGTTGCAAAAGGCGTGGAAATCGCTGAGGTGACAGATATTGAGAAACCAGAGGAACAGTCAATTAACCTTAAAGGCAAGCCGTTGAAAATAATGTCGGTCAAAACGAATCTCGTTTTTAAATCGCTGAACACCGCCGCATGGATGGAAAAGCCTGAGGTGCGCGACGCAGTGATGGCAACAGTCAATGGCTGGGAGTACAAAGACAGGGCGTTGCAAAAGAAGGTCGAAGATTATTTTGGTCTTAAAGACAATAAGTGGACCACGGGTGTTGCCTATAAAGAATCTTTGGAAAGGCAAGTCAAAAACTCGCAGCGCGGAAAAAAGACTGAAGATGACGAAGACATCAGCGGCTCAGCTAAAAGCAGCAGCGGTGGTTTTGCAGCCAAACTGTCTGGTCTGTTCTCCTTCGGCAATCCGCTAAAGGGCACTTGGCAAGGCAACGCTGGCTTTATTTCCATGAAAATAACCTTTACCGCTGACGCAATGGAGACCAACGGTCAATCGATCAGCGTCGATTTTGCAGTGGATGGGAAGCGTGTCAAGGTTACGCCGAAAGGTACAAACACCAGCACGGTATTTGTTTTGGAAGACCCTGACACTTTGTCCATAGGGGAGGGTGCGGAGCGTGTCCTTCTGAAGCGCGTCAAATAATGCTTTACGTCAGTGTCGAATCATTGGCAACGCTGAGCAATTGACAGTGCTTAAAAAGTAGAACACCAATGAACATTTTTTGTACCAAATGCGGCACAGGAAATCAGCCAAGCGCTGTTTTTTGCGATAACTGTGGAGTGCCGCTGCGTGCAGCTTTGGCCAAAACGCCAGACGGTGGTGTGGCGAGTCAACCAGCAATCGCAACGGGGCGAACCGCATCGCCTGGCCCGGTGACCAAAATAAATCCGAAAAAAATGATCTACGCTGGTGCGGGTCTTGCCCTGATGCTGATCGTGGGCGGCGGCGCTTCGTACTTCGTGCTGAAACCGCCCGCAGCTACCGCCTTTACGCTGCTGGCTGATGCTAAAGCAAGACTCGGCAAAGAAGGCAATGACATTTTTAAGGACAAGCTGTGTATTTCGAATATTGATTACAGCAAGAGCACGTTAAATGCGGGCCAAAGTGATGAGCGCACCCAAGCCTGGATGAATGTGATGGTGACGGCCGGGCTGTACAGCCCGCCAGTTCCCATCAGTAGTAGCGGTGTTTTTACCCAGCCATTGCTGCAATATGTTGCCACCCCGGAACTTGCGAAATTTCGTCAGGGTTCAAAACTTTGTATCACGAAAGATGTAGAAGTTACTGACGTAACTGATATCGGCAAACCGGAAGAATCACCCCGCAAAATCAACGGCAAACCATTGAAAGTACTGACAGTCAAAACGAAGCTCGTTTTAAAGTCATCGAACATTGCAAGCTGGATGGAAAAGCCTGAGGTGCGCGACGCAGTGATGGCAACAATCAGTGGCTGGACTTACAAAGACAAAGCATTACACACGGAAATCCCAGAAAATTTTTACCTTGTAAACAACGAGTGGATTAACAGTCTCGATTTCGAATACTTCATCCAATATGAATTTCAAAATGCGAACGGCAAAAAAAACGGTGACGGCAATAACAAGGACATCATTACCGCGGCAAAAAATAACATTGGTGGTTTCGCCGCCAAACTGTCTGGGATGTTCTCATTCGGCAATCCGTTAAAAGGCACCTGGCGGACGGCAGCACGACCAGGTTTTGCATGGGGGATCGTAATACCTGCGGGAACAGGTCCAGAGCTGACGTTTACATCTGATTCAATGGATTCAGGAGGTCAATCTACCGCTGTCGACTTCTCAGTAGATGGCGCGTTCGTCAAGGTCACGCCAAGAGGACAAAGTAAGAGCCTTATTTTTTATCTTGAGGATTCGAACACCATGTACGAGCAGGCTAGGAGCGACATACGCTACGAGCGTGTCAAGTAAAGACGCTGATTCAAAAACTCAACTTAACAACTGCCATGTCCTACGAATACAGCTCAGACCAAGCCCAGCTTGACTTTCCCAATCCCTACCGCGTTGAAAACATGTTGTGGGCAGCGCGCGCCAGCATTTTGCTGGTTTGCGCTGTTGCACTGCTTTTTTTAGCGCGCAAACATCTGGCTGTGCAGGCCATGAGCAGCTTTGTTGTGCCCGTGGCGATAGGCGTATTTTTGTTTGTACTGGGTGCCTGGAATTTCGTCAGTATTGCCCAGCAGCTGCGAGTTTTCTTTGGCCGCGGCCAACCTGCCGGGTTGGCCACTGAACTCGCTACTGATGCAGTGGGCTCGTCGCCTGATGCCAACGCCTTGATGCAAACCGTGCGCCAGGGCACGCTTGAGTTTGCAATCCCCAGCGGCGCGCTTAATGGCGTGTTGTATTCCATCGTCAAGCACTTGATCACTGCGCCTGCATACATTCAAAACGTGTTGCAAAACCGCTTTTCAAACTTGGCATCCTATGCATTTTTGATGGTTGTCATGTTGGTGGCGATGCTGTTTGTTTGGGGCTCTCCAGTGCAGGGCTGGGTGGGCGGGTTCTTTCTAGGGCTGGTGGTGTTCATGGCCGTGAAGCCTGTGTCAGGTGGCAATGCCGATGCCAAAGTCAGCTTTAATTTGACTCAAATTGTCGTATTGACATTGGTCTCCATTCTGGGCCCTGTTGCTTTGAGCTTTTTGCAAGACAAGTTGCCAGACCTGGCGTGGGCCAGCTTTGGCGTGCAAGCGTTCGTCATCTTGTTAACCCTGGCGTTGATTGAGGGCGTATTTTTTATAGCGGTACAAAAGCACATTGACCCACCGCCGCCCGTCAGCAAGGTAGACACGCTGGGTACGGCCAGCTTTAACAGCGATCCCAACTTGCTCATGCAGGAAATTGACCGTGAAATGCAGCGTAACTGGGCGCAACGCATACCCAACCGCCGGTACGCCCGCCTACTGCCCAACATTGCACTTAATCAGCGCGCGGGCAACTTCAAGGGGCTGATGCTTGAGGAAACCCAGCCCATGGCCCCCAGTGCATTCACCAAAATGGATTGGTCGGTGGTCATGGCCTACCCGCGCTTTTTTTGGCTGATGGTGATTGACTCTTTGGGTGTTGCGCTTACCTTGGCTGGCACTGTGGCGTTGGTGGTATTTGCCGTTCAATTTGATCCTTTGCAAGACTGGCGGCCTGTGCTGGGCTACGCAACGCTGGGTTTGTCTTTGGTGGCCGTCGGTGGTTACGCTTTTAGAAGCGCACACCAGCTGTGGGGCCGGTTTGACTTTGAATCTACGTTGACGTGGATTGAAATGGAAGGCAGCTTTATCCGGTCAAAAATTGACCTGGGCAACCGCCTGCAAGACCGCGTATTTACTGAGCGCGATGTCATCAATGTTGAAAACATGACACTGCGTGTTTGGGTCACCCAGCTGCGCAGCGTGGTGTTTGGCCATCAAAGCCACGGCAGCGCTACCCGCCGCATCATCACGGGCATGCTGGGGCAGCCTAAAGAGGCGGCGTACCTCAAAGACCTGGTCACCCAGTTCGCCGGTGCGCAAAGCATTGTGGTTGCGCCAGGCTCAAGCGAAGACGCCCGGCGCATGGCCATGATGGGCGCCATGAACCAACTCGGCGCAGCCAATAACGGGCAAGCGGCATTGCCCCCGGGGTTTGTCGCCGATGCTTTGCTTGCAGCTGCACAACCTGGTGGATTGCAATCAGACGGTCAGTTTGAAAATGTGGGTGCTGCCGTGCAGCTTGCAGAAGAGGCAGGCGAACCCCGACAAAAGCTTAGCTGTTTCTGCCCCGCTTGTGGCGTGCAAAACGAAGCAGATGCCGGTTTTTGTGAAAGCTGCGGGCAGCGCATAAACAGAGTTTCGGTGTAATTTTGGTTAGGTAGGTTTTGATTTCTGTTCCATAACAAGAAGGGTAAATATGTATAAGTCCGTGACGATGGAAGGCAGCTGCGGCAGTCCTTATGACGTTTCAAAGTGTGAGCAACACACCAACAGAATGTCTGGTGAAGGCTAAGCACTGATTCAGGTTTATCAAACGACGTCAACCAGTTGCTGGAATCGCACGCGCTGAAACTCGCCTAACAAAAAAACTCAAAGGACAATCTATGAACAAATTTACGGGTGTGATTACAAGGCTTGGCAATGCCGTCACAAATGAAGTCGCACACAAATACTCAGTCGTTGAGATCGGCGACAAGGTAATTCAGAACAAGTTCGTTTCCAACGGTCTTGTTAACTATCTTGAACAGGCTGTGGCAAGCGGAGAATCCGTTTCACTCTGGGTACTCAATCACCAAATTGTTGGGATCAAGTTGGCCAATCAAAAAACCTATGCTACCAAGTACAAAGTTGGCTGGCGAACTGTGCTGTTGCTCGTGGCCAGCATCCCGATGATGGTGATTCTGATTGGATTTGTTATTGCAGCCTTTGCACTCGGCAAAATTATTGCCGCAGCAAGAGCGAATTTCAGAATTGCCAGTATTGGCGAAACAAACATGATATTTTTAGAAACTGCTGCATAACATCATCAGTCAGTAATATCGCCCCTTTGTGGATCGCCTGAAGGTGCCCACTGGAATGCATTTGAGTCTGGGTGCTGGTGGATGACTGAAAACGCTTCAACGCCCCCAGCAAGCCATTTAGCCCACTCCGCAGGCTCTAAAACCAACAGCGCTGTTTTTAGCAGCGGAGTGGGGTTCTCAAACCATTCGATGCGTAGCTGCCTTGCTCGCTGACTTGTCAAGTGTCAGCACCACGTCACACCCCAGCGCCTGCATCTGCGCGCCTATCAAGTGGTCAGCCCAGTCGCCGTCATGCTTTTCCCAGGCTTTGTAGGCCGCCAGTACAACCGGCAACGCCTCAAACCGCAGCCCTGCAAAACCCAGCAGGCTGCTGATGGTTTGCTGGCACTGCTTAATGCTGTAGCCATACAAGCGTTGCAATACCCAAACCAGTTCACATAAAACGATATGGCCAACCATGCATTCGCGCTCAAATTGCAGCTCTGTGTCTAACGCTACTTGTATGCGTTGTGCGGCTACAGGATCGTCGTTGGTGACCAAGCGCACTAGGATATTGGTATCAAGCGCCAACATGGCTAATGCTTGCCGCGCTTGGCGGATGCAACGCATGCGGCTGCTGAATCTTGTATAGCCTGGTTCATTTCGTCAATGCTGTACGCACGCCTGGGTTTGGGTAGCAGGCCGCGCAGGGTGGCAAATGATGCTTGGCTTGCACGCGGCGCCTTGGCTACTGTGACACGGCCATCAGGCTGGGGCATAAAGTCAACTTTATCGCCCGGCTCGAGCTTTAATAGTTCACGGATGCCTTTGGGTAACGTGATCTGGGCTTTGGTGGTTAAGGTGGCCATCATATAAATTCCTTACGAAAGGGTAAGGAATTTTAGATGACTTCGCGCTGTCCGTCAAGCAGCCCGCCAGTTACACCTGCGCTGCTGGCAGTGGGGCTGACCACCCGTCAAATACTGCCATTGCCACCGCCCCCAGCACTAATGCAATCAGCGGGCCGCCACCGAAGCCGAAATCAAAATAGCGCAGCACCGACCCGGCAAGCACACTAAGCCCCAGCACACTCCAAAAAATCCAGGTAACGCCGACGCTGGCAGTGCTTGCAGCTGGCTCGTACCCGCCGCGCCAGACAGCATTGCGGGTTTCGTCGTCAATCATCTGCGTGGCCACCAAAACCAATGCGACAGCCACTGCCAGGTTGGGTAACTTCGCAATCCACGCGCTGCAAAAAAACAAAATGGCCACCAAAGCGATACCGTGGAAAAGTACCGCAAGTCGGGTGTGGCCTTGGGCCTGTAGCAATGCCGTAGTACGGGATGCCGAAAGTGAAGAACTGGCCAAGCCCAGCGGCGCACAAAGCAGATTGACCGCAGCGCG
>JANMIH010000079.1:0-2380 GCA_031375685.1 Polaromonas sp.
ATGTTGGCGCAGTAGATCAAGTCAAAAAGCGGCTGGCCAGGCAACCAGTTGGTGGCCATCACGTCAATCACCACCGGCGAATACACATTGCGCACGTCTTGTTCGGTAACCCAGGCGTTGATCGACCCAAACCCGTCTGGCTGTGCATCGCTGGGCTGCCAGGCCCAGCCCGGCAAGCCAGATGCAAACCATGCCACATGCTGGCCAGTGCCTGAAGCAATCTCCAGCGCATGGCCGCGCTCGGGTAAAACTTTCAGGAGCACCTCAAGAATCGCCTGCTTGTTGCGGTCAGCGGCGGGGCTGTAGTCGGGTGGCGTCATGGGCTAGTTTGATGAGGCAGCGCCTCACCCCAATAGTGAAACGTAAACGGCTTGGGCCCCGGCAAATAACCAGTTTCAAGACTTGGCAGCTTAAAGCCCGCACCCCGCAGCAGCGCGGGAATGTCGCGGCCCGGGTGGCAGCCACCCGCCACCTTGCCCCACAACGGCTGCAGCCGCTCCTGCCAACGCGCCACCGACGCATCAGGCGCATGGCCGTGCTCACAAAACAGCAGCTTGCCCGTCGGTTTGAGTACGCGGTGCATCTCCAGCAGGGCGCTGTGCGCATCAGGAATGGTGCATAGCGTGTAGGTGATGAGCACCGTGTCAAAGCTCGCATCTAGCAGCGGAATTTTTTCTGCCGACAGGCCAACCAGGTCAACGGGCAGCCCAGCCCTGGCAATACGTTGCAGCGCCAGCGGGTGCATTTGCAGCGCCGGGTCCAGGCCAGTGATGTTCGTGACCTGCTGCTTGTTGTAGTGGCGCATGTTCAAACCCGTGCCAATGCCCACCTCAAGTACGCGCCCCACAGCTTGCGGCACCACTAAATGGCGCATGCGGCTGATCATCGGCATGCCGCAGGCCAGGTCCAGCGCCGTGGGCAGAATGTGGCGCTCGTACCAGTTGGGCATCACTGGCTATCTTGTGCGTCCTCTTTGGCCCGCATTTTGGCGGCGATGTAGTCGCCGTGTTTGACATGCAGCAGACCCGCAATTTTGCTGATCAGGTGGTGCTCGTTCTCGTCGATAGAGCCGTCGGCATAAGCCACTTGCCACATGAACGCCACCACCTGAATCTTTTGCTCTTGGGTAAAGCGGTCGTTCATCAGGCTGGTAAAGCTGAAGTAATCATTCGCGCCTTTGGCGGTTTTCTCGGCTTGCACCATCAGCTGGGCCAAAGCGTCCTCGCTCAATGCAAAGCGCTTGCGCAAGGCGCTCAAAGCCTGGGCGCGCTCAGCATCGCTCAAGGTGTCGTCCGAGCGCATCACGTCAAACAGCAACACAGCCGTGGCCAACTGCGGGTTGCCGCCTGCCTGCGCCGCTGTGGCGCCGTCTGGGATGAAGAAACTGGTGAGCAGGTTTTGTAGGGCGCTGAGCATGGGTTGGGGCTGATGGGTCTGATTTGAATGGCGGGTAAATGACAACTGTTGATTTTCGCATTTAGCCTACACAGATTCGCGAAGTTTGATTCAAACCCATTACCAGTTGTATGACGATGCCGCCTTAAACTGTATGCATGCCCCCCATCTTCCAGCGTGTTACCGGCTTTGCCACCCTTCAGTTTCACCGCCTCGTCAGCCTCGTCAAACGCTATCCGGTTCGGGCGGCCTTGGCGCTGCCGGCGCAGGTGGTTGTTTACGTGCTGGTACTGATTCCATTCACGCCTGGTGTCGGCGACCTGCGCAAAGCCAAGTCTGAACTGCCGTCGGTGCTTTTGGCGTCTGACGGCTCCGTGCTGGCCGAGTACCGGCGCATCAACCGGGCATGGGTGACGCTGGACAAAATATCGCCCAACGTCGTCAATGCGCTGATTGCAACTGAAGACCACCGCTTCTACAGCCACCACGGGATTGACATTCGCCGGACTCTGGGGGCGTTGCTCAGCACTTTGTCGGGCGACCTGCAAGGTGGCTCCACCATCACCCAGCAACTGGCGCGCAACCTGTACCCTGAAGAAATTGGCCGCGCCGCCACCATCACGCGCAAAGTCAAGGAGGCGATTACCGCGCTGAAAATTGAGGCGGTTTATTCAAAGGCCGAGATTCTTGAAACCTACCTCAACACCGTGCCTTTTTTGTACAACGCCTTCGGCATAGAAATGGCCGCCCGGACTTATTTCGACAAGTCTGCCGACAAGCTCGATGTGCTGGAAAGCGCCACGCTGATTGGCATGCTCAAAGGCACCAGTTATTACAACCCGGTGCAAAACCCGGAACGGTCGCTCAAAAGACGTAACCTGGTGCTGGCGCAAATGGCCAAGCATGGCAAGCTGGACCCGGCTCGCCTGGAAGCGTTGAACAAGCGGCCGATGCGGCTGGACTTCGAGCGTCAGGTCGAGCCGAT
>JANMIH010000116.1:0-4620 GCA_031375685.1 Polaromonas sp.
AGCCCAGGTGTCAGCGTGCGTTGGGAGGTCGCGCATGACGACAAGTTCACCCGCATCGCGCAATCCGGGCAGTCGCTGGCCGTTGCTGGCCTCGCTTATTCAGTCCATGCTGAAGTGCAGGGACTGGCGCCTGATCGCTGGTATTTTTACCGCTTCATGGTGGGCGATGCCGTGAGCGCGGTGGGCCGTACCCGCACCTTTCCAGCGCCCGGTGCCGCTGTGGCAGGTATGCGACTTGCCTACGCATCGTGCCAGCGCTGGGAGCATGGTTACTTTTCAGCCTACCGCCACATGGCGCAAGAAAATCTTGATCTGGTGATGTTTTTGGGTGACTACATTTATGAGTACCCACGCGCCGCCAATGGTGTGCGCACGCCGCCTGGCGGCTGGGTGTTAACGCTGGACGACTACCGCCAGCGCTATGCGGTCTACAAACAAGATGCCGACTTGCAGGCCATGCACGCCGCGTGCCCTTGGTTAGTAACGTGGGACGACCATGAGGTGCAAAACGATTACGCAGGATTAAAAATTGGTGAAAATGGTCCAGAGGTGCCCGACTTTGCGGCGCGGCGTTCAGCGGCGTATCAGGCGTTTTACGAACACATGCCCGTTCGTGCGTCGGTGCTGACCCGCGCTGTGGCTGGGATGGCCAGCGGTGCAGAAATGCGTATTTACAGCCGCGCCCAATATGGGCAGTTGGCATCGCTCACCATGCTGGACGCTCGCCAATACAAAGGCGCCCAAGTCTGTACCCGCGATGGCAAGCGCGGCTCCAGTACCGTCAACCCCACAACTTGCGCAGAATGGACTGACCCTGCGCGCAGCATGCTGGGCATAGAGCAAGAAACCTGGCTTGACACTGCTTGGGGCAGTGCGCAGGGCAAATCGGTTGGCTGGAACATTGTTGGTCAGCCTTCTTTGTTGGGCCGCCGCGACTTTCGTGTTGGGCCCGGGCAAAGCCTGTGGAACGACGGCTGGGACGGCTACGGCGCTGCCAGAACCAGGTTGACCGATTCAGCGCGTAAAAACGCGGTTTCTAATCTGGTGGTGCTGGGCGGTGTCATACACGAAAATTGGGTAGGCCAGATCAAGGCAGACTATTCAAAGCCCAACAGCGCTTCGGTAGGTGTCGAGTTTTGCGGCACCAGCATCACGGCACGCAGTGGAGACGACGCCAAATTGGCCGAAACACTGGCAGAAAACCCGCACTTTGTATTTGCAGATGCAGAGCGTAAAGGCTACGGGGTTGTAGACATCACGCCGAATCAGATGAAAACCACTTTGCGTGTGGTGAGTGATGTTACCCGGCAAGATGCCTCTATTGAAACACTGGCCCAGTTTTCAGTGGGCAGTGGTCGCGCGGTGGTTGAGCGGCTTTGAAATCAATCGAACACCTCCAGCAACCTGTCAAGCCCGCCTTCATTGATCGCCACCATCGCTTGCTCGCGGACTTTGGGCTTGGCATGGAAAGCCACGGATAGCCCAGCTGCGCCCATCATCGGCAAGTCATTGGCACCATCGCCCACGGCAATCGCCTGAGTGGGTTCAATGCCCAGAATTGCACAAGTTTCAAGAAGGGTTTTGCGTTTTTCCTCGCCATCGCAAATATCGCCCCAAAGCTGGTTGGCAAGGCCGCCAGTGAGCACGCCATTGTTGCTTTCAAGTTCATTTGATTTGGCAAAATCAATGCCCAACCGCTGCGCAACCCGGTCGGCAAAAAACGTAAAGCCGCCTGACACCAGCAGCACTTTCATGCCGGCCTTTTTGCAAGCGGCTACCAGCTCTGTAGCGCCGGGGTTTAATTGCAGTCGCTCTGCGTAAACGCGTTCCATGTCCTGAACCGTGACACCCTTGAGCAGCGCCACCCGGCGGCGCAGGCTCGTTTTGAAGTCGGCAATCTCGCCGCGCATGGTCGCCTCAGTGATGGCTGCCACTTCTTTTTTCAGGCCGACGGCATCTGCAATTTCATCAATGCATTCAATGTTGATGAGTGTCGAGTCCATGTCGAAGGCGATCAGCTTGAAGTCTCCCAGTCTCATGGGCAGAACGAAGCCTCTTAGCGTCAGGCCGCTCAGGGTGTTTTCAGAAGTCATCTTTAGTCTGGTAGTTTTACGGCATTCTCTCAAATTCACGCGACACAAAGCAGGCACGATGAGTATTTACACGCTATAATCCGATCTTCACGACCAAATGGGCGGGTTCACACCGCCCATTTTTTTTGGGCGTTTGTTTTTGACACTAATCAGTTTTTAGGCATTTTTAGCATCGAGATGGCAGCCAGTACGCACGACACGATAGCGCAAACCGTCACCGGGCTCGGCTACGACCTGGTGGACGTGGAGCGCACCAAAGGCGGGTTGCTTCGGGTCACGATTGATTTTCCATATGTGGCGGGGACTGAGCAGTTCATCAATGCTGAAGATTGTGAAAAAGTCACGCGTCAGCTGGTGTTTGTGCTGGAAGTTGAAGGTGCAAACTATTCACGGCTTGAGGTTAGCTCGCCGGGTATTGACAGGCCTTTGAAGACTGAACAGGATTTTTTGCGTTTTGCCGGTGAGTTGATTGACCTCACCCTCAAAGCGCCGGTAGGTGTGGCGGCAGCGGGATCCACCGTGTCTGCCAACCAGAAAAAGTTTCGCGGTACGCTTGAAAAAGCCGAATCGAATGTTGACGCTGTGGGCTGGCAAATCGTCTGGAGCGATGAGCCCGAAGTCAAACCCGGCCAGAAGGTCAGCAAAAAAAGAATTCCCGCACCGTTGCAGGCGTTGGGTTTTACGCTGGACGAAATTGCCACGGCGCGGCTTGCCCCTGTGGTCGACTTCAAGGGGCGAAAGCCTAAAGCGTTGCCGCAAACCGATATTGAAAAAACGATTATTCCGTCAAACCCTGAGATCGAAAGGCCTGTGAAATGAACCGCGAAATGTTGATGTTGGTGGATGCCATCTCGCGCGAGAAAAATGTCGAGCGCGACGTTGTTTTCGGTGCTGTTGAGCTGGCCTTGGCGCAAGCCACGAAAAAGATTTATCCCGGCGAAGTCGATATTCGTGTGGCGGTGGACCGTGACAGCGGTAACTACGAAAGTTTTCGCCGCTGGCTGGTGGTGCCAGACGAGGCAGGCTTGCAAAACCCGGAAGCTGAAGAGCTGCTCACCGATGCACGCGATGAAATCGCCGATATTGAAGAAGGCGATTACATCGAAAAGCCGATTGAAAGCATGCCGATTGGCCGGATTGGCGCGATGGCGGCCAAGCAGGTGATTTTGCAAAAAATCCGCGATGCTGAACGCGAAATGCTTTTGAACGACTTCATGAGCCGTGGCGACAAGATTTTTGTCGGCACCGTCAAGCGCATGGACAAGGGCGACATCATTGTGGAATCAGGCCGTGTTGAAGGCCGCTTGCGCCGCAGCGACATGATTCCAAAAGAAAACCTGCGTTCTGGCGACCGCGTTCGCGCCATGATCATGGAAGTTGACAACACATTGCGCGGAGCGCCCATTATTTTGTCGCGGTCAGCACCTGAGTACATGATCGAGCTGTTTCGCTCAGAAGTCCCTGAAATTGAGCAGGGCTTGCTGGAAATTAAATCCTGCGCCCGTGACCCAGGCTCGCGCGCCAAGATCGCCGTGCTGTCGCATGACAAACGGGTTGATCCGATTGGTACCTGCGTGGGCGTGCGCGGCACTCGTGTGAACGGCGTCACCAACGAGTTGGCTGGTGAGCGCGTTGACATTGTGCTGTGGTCCGAGGATCCGGCCCAGTTTGTGATTGGTGCATTGGCTCCCGCCAACGTGTCTTCGATTGTGGTGGATGAAGAACGCCATGCCATGGACGTGGTGGTCGATGAAGAAAATCTGGCGATTTCGATTGGCCGGGGCGGTCAAAACGTTCGCTTGGCTGCCGAACTTACGGGCTGGAAAATCAACATCATGACGGCTGACGAATCTGCCGTCAAACAGGCATCAGAGACCGACACCAGTCGCAAGCTGTTCATGGAAAAGCTCGATGTCGACGAAGAAATCGCCGACATCCTGATTGCAGAAGGCTTTAACAGCCTGGAAGAAGTGGCCTATGTGCCACTGCAGGAAATGCTGGAGATCGAGTCCTTCGACGAAGACACCGTCAATGAGCTGCGGACCCGCGCCAAAGACGCGCTGCTGACCATGGAAATCGCCAAAGAAGAAAACTCTGGCGGCGTGTCGCAACAGCTTCGCGATGTGGACGGCATCACGCCTGAACTGGTGACCAAACTCAACGCGGCAGGTATCACCACGCGTGACGACCTGGCCGATCTGGCCACCGACGAACTTACCGATATCACCGGGCAGTCAAACGAAGACGCCACGGCCCTGATCATGACGGCGCGCGCGCACTGGTTCCTGGAAGAAGAAACAGATGCTGCTACCGCCACTACTGACGCTACGGCACAGGCAAAGCCTGCCGCAGCCGAAGAGCAGTGATCATGGAGGCCGCACAGGAAAACAACATATGTCAAGTACCACCACCGTCGCGCAATTTGCAGCTGAACTGCATAAATCTACTGCCACACTGATCGAGCAATTGACCAGTGCTGGCGTTACCAAAACCAAGGCTGAAGACACTTTGTCCGAGCCCGACAAGC
>JANMIH010000119.1:0-1611 GCA_031375685.1 Polaromonas sp.
GCCTCGGCAATGAAGGCCTGGCGCTTCGGCTTGTCAGTCTCTGACTGGATTTTGGCAATCAGCTCGTCAACCTTGGGGTTGCAGTACGCACCTAGGTTGAACTGGCCTGATCCCTTGTCGTCCACGCAGCGCATCAGGCCATTGAGGGCATTGTGCGAATCGTAGGTGCCAGGCGTCCAGCCCAGCATGTAAAAGCTGGTGTCGCGGCGCAAGATTTTGGGGAAGTAAGTGCCCTTGGTTTCAGCCTGCAAATTGATTTTGACGTTGATGCGCGACAGGTTGGCAGCAACCGCCTGGCAAATCTCGCCGTCGTTCACGTAGCGGTCGTTCGGGCAGTTCATGGTGACTTCAAACCCCGCGCCGTAGCCTGCGTCAGCCATCAGCTTTTTGGCCGCTTCCACATCAAATGGGAAACGCTTGTTGGCATTCGCGTCAAAACCGTTAATACCTGGGCCGACCATCAAGGCGGTTGGGTTGGATGCACCGCGCATCACGGTGCGCTTGATGCCTTCGGCGTCAATGGCTTGATAGAAAGCCTGGCGCACGCGCTTGTCTTTGAACGGGTTTTTACCCTTCACGCTTGAATAAAGCAATTCATCTCGCTTTTGGTCCATACCCAAAAAGATGGTGCGCAACTCGGGGCCGGTCATGGCCTTGGCGTTGGCGCTCGAATTGACGCGCGCAATGTCTTGCACCGGTACCGGTTCCATCACGTCAATCTCGCCAGAAATCAGCGCAGCGACGCGGGTGGCGTCATTGGTGATCGGCGTGTAGATGACCTCCGTTACGTTGCCGTCAATCTTGCCCCAATACGTTGCGCTACGGGCAAAGGTGGTTTTGATGCCTGGCTGGCGCTCACGTACCCGGAAAGGGCCTGTCCCGTTGGCGCGGAAAGACGCGGCGTTTTCAATCCCTTTGCGGCGGTCTACCGGCTTGGTCGCCTGGTTGGTTTCAGACCAGGTTTTGCTCATGATGTAAAGCAGCGAAATCACGTCCGGCAGGATCGGAAACGGGCCTTTGGTTTCAATCTCAACCACGAAGTCGTTGACCTTGCGAATCTCTTTAACGTCGTTGGTGTAGCTCTTCATGTCTGAGCCATCGCCCGAAGCGCGCGCAAAGCTGAAAATCACATCGTCTGCCGTGAAGGGTGTGCCGTCATGAAATTTAACGCCTTTGCGCAGCTCAAAACGCCAGACCGACGGCGTCGGCTGGCTCCAGCTGGTGGCCAGAATCGGTGCCAGGCTCAGGTCTTTGTTGCGGCCTACCAATGGCTCGTACACGTTACCTGTGACGCTGAGCTGCAATGATTCGTTGAGCGAATGCGGGTCCAGCGACAGTGCGTCGCCTTGATTGCCGATGCGGATGGTTTTGGCGTTTGCTGCGCCTACCACACCCATCACACCTGCTACTAAAATAATAGCTGCTTGCGCCCGTATTGTTTGGGCTATAGTCGTTTTTTTAGGGTAATTTGACATGTTTTTCCTTTAAATCGAACAAAAATTGAACGCAAACTTACGCGGCCAGCGGCATGGATTGCTCCACCAACCCCGCAAACAATGCCGCTCCCAGCGGCAACACCTCGTCATTGAAGTCATACCGGCTGTTGTGCAA
>JANMIH010000140.1:0-3118 GCA_031375685.1 Polaromonas sp.
GCGGCTTCTTGCTGGCTAGGTTGTTTTTGCAGAAATACTGAAAGCGGCTTGGCACGTAGCAGCGACTTCAGTGCAGCTTCGCCTTCGTAAGGTTGATAAAACTCGGGCCGCTGGGCGTAGTCGCGCCCGCCTTGTACGGACTCCATCAACACTTTTTCACGTTCTGCGGCATCTACTGGCGCACGGATGCCCACAGTTTGGGGGCCTGCCCACAACTTAGGCCGCAGCTTGTGCGGCAAGACAGCTAGGGCTGCTGCATCCAACGAGGGAGCCATGACCACTTCAAAGCGGTCTATTGCTTGCACCAAAAACAAGGGCCGTGCTTGCCACACCGTCCACAAGCCATAACCCAGTGCCGCCAACTGAATCAATGCCACCAAGGTCAAATCACGCCACAACTCGGCGCGCGGCTTGGCCGGGTTGAACAGCACCAGCGTTAGTAGCGGGCCGCACACCACATCCACCGCCACCACGAGCAAAAATAATTCACGGCCGCCTGACAGTTCGCGGTAGGGAAACGGGTACCACAGACCCAACACCAGCACAGCGGCCAGCAAAGCCAAACCCACGCTGCATAAAAGATGGAAACTGGCTGCACGAATGGCGGCTCGATAGCGAGGAGATGTAGACATGCTGTTTTTTCTGCATGTGAGGTGGAGTAAATTGCTATGAACAAAAAAGAGCGCCGAAGCGCTCTTTCACAATGGCCATTAACGAATTAACGGCACTCAGCGGGTGCAAAGCGAACTGGTAATGAAGCATTTACCGAAGCTATGGTTGCACGGGCAGCAACACCAGATGCATAGCAATCCCAGCGAATTGAACCACCTGCGGGTGGAGTGCTAGCCGTGTCGTTTCCGTCCAAAACTGCTCCATTAGACGTGGGAACCAATTCAAGTCGGTTCGAAGCTTGGGGCTGCACAGCAGGCAAATATCCAATAGAAATGCGGCCTGATTCTTGATCAATCCCAATGCCCAGGTTGCCTGCTGCTAAGGCTGCATCAAAAGTAGCATTTAATTGCGCTACAGTGGCATTCGGCGCACCCGTGTTGGCACCGACTGAGCGAGTGGCCGCCGTGCCACCATAGCCAGTACCAAAAGCCGCGGCGTTGGCAGCATTTTCTGCTACAGCCAATCTTGCAGCCGACGCTAAAGTCAAACCTTCAGTCACGCGGGCACGCACGGTGTAATCCTGATAAGCAGGCAAAGCCACAGCAGCCAAAATACCAATGATCGCCACAACGATCATCAACTCGATCAGTGTGAAACCCTTTTGAATAGAACGCTTGATTTGCATAAAAACTCCTTGGTTGATTAAAAAATAACCCCTCAATTCAGCAGGTTGCGTGCCAAGCCAAACCGGTCGAAAACACATGACTTTTCTAACAAAAGCACTGAATTTTGCGACACGATTGCTATTTTTTGAATTTTCAACGACATTTTTGTCGCTCTATACACGCTGAACGAACCATCTTCAAGGTGGGCATGGCGCCATCAACAGCGGATGTAAGCAAATTGGCAACGTGACCGATACAAAATTTAGACATCAAACCGATTGATTTTGTGTTATTTGCGGTTATATTTGCGGTTATGCTATCGACGCACACTATTTTGATCACGACAGATATTTTGGCAATGCTGTCAACGCTTGATGAATTTAAAGGTGCGTGGCGCGCACTGGGTACGCTGGCACCTGACCGTTTGCTGGCGCTACGGCGCGTGGCTACGATAGAGAGTATCGGGTCATCAACCCGCATTGAAGGCAGCCAGCTGTCAAATCAAGCTGTTGCGGCGTTGCTGGCCAAACTCGACATCAAATCGTTTGAGACACGCGACGAGCAAGAGGTGGCCGGCTATGCGGATGTGATGGAACTGTTATTTAGCTCTTGGGAGCACATTACTTTTAACGAAAATCACATCGCGCAATTGCACCGTGACTTGCTGGCGCACAGCAACAAAGACCAACGGCACCGTGGGCAGTACAAAACCCACGAAAACCGGGTTGCAGCTTTTGACGCCGATGGCAATGAAGTCGCCACCATTTTCCAGACTGCTTCGCCTTTTGATACGCCGCGTTTGATGCGTGAACTTGTCGACTGGGTGCGGTACACACGCGACAACAAGGCATTGCACCCGCTGTTAATCGTTGCGGTATTCGTCGTGGTGTTTCTCGAGATTCACCCTTTTGAGGATGGAAACGGGCGACTGTCGCGCATTTTGACAACGCTGCTTTTGATGCAGGCTGGTTATGTTTACGTTCCTTACAGTTCGCTTGAAAGCGTTATTGAGCAAAACAAGCAGGGCTACTACATTGCGCTGCGGCAAACGCAGACCACCGTGCGCACAGATGCGCCAGATTGGCAGCCCTGGGTAACGTTTTTTTTGAGCTCACTGTGCTCCCAGGTCAAACGGCTTGAAGTCAAGATTGAACGTGAGCAGTTGATGCTGGCAAACTTGCCGCAACTGTCAATGCAAATCCTGTTGATAGCCAGAGAGCAGGGGCGGGTGACTTTGACAAGCGCGCAATTGAACACCCAGGCCAACCGCAACACCATTCGGCTGCACATCAGAAAACTGATTGCGTCAGGTCAGCTTGAGCAGCATGGTGCTGGTCGCAGCACTTGGTATAGCCCCGTCATCCGGCCCACTTGATACACGCCGACCGAACTCTCTTCAAATCGGTCAACCCCATCAAAACCGTCGCCATGCCGTCCATCTTTAAAGTGCGCATGCCGCTGTTGACGGCTGAGGCGAACAGCTCGGCCACTCTGGCACGCTCCTGGATAAGTTTTTTGGCGGCGTCGTCGGCAAGCATCAGCTCATGTAGGCTGGCAAGGTCTTTGTAGCGGGCTGGTTGCATTTGTCGCAACCGGCTGCGCGGTAAAACCTGAGCTGACCTCCCTGTGCAAAGCACCGCCTAGCCGTCCAGGCGGGCGGGTGATGGTGCGGTCACTGAGTTGGTGTGTGGCGTTGACAACACGCATGCAGCCCGTGAGTTGCGCCTCAAGAAAAGGCATTTTCCTGGCTGCAAGCTGTTGTGGGTTTGATGACGACGCTCACAGCTCAAACTCCTGGCCGGTGCGCAGCCAGCGAATGTCGTGAGGCACGCGCTTGCTGG
>JANMIH010000174.1:0-2857 GCA_031375685.1 Polaromonas sp.
CTTTGCAAGTGCAATTGGCGATGGGCTGGCGACAGTCAGGGCACATGCGGCCCGCGTCGGTTGAATAGACCAGGCCACCGAGGTTTGCCAGGCCTGCCAAGCCAGTATTTGTTTGCTTATTTTTCATCGGTTTTCATCAGCCATTCGTCTTCTGTATTCTGACTCAAGCAAAATCGACATACATGACCGAACTCCACACCCCCGACAAAGAGCAAATCAACCTGCTCGACAGCTTTGACCGCCTGGACTTGCATCAAATTCAAATGGTGTCGACCGCTGAACAAGCCAGTGCCGCACTGCAAGCCCTGCAAGGTGAAAAGGTGCTGGGCTTTGACACCGAGTCAAAACCAACCTTTGCCAAAAACGAAGCCTCCAGCGGGCCGCACATCGTGCAACTGTCTACCCTGCGCAAGGCCTGGATTTTTCAGCTCGAAGACGCTGAATGTCGCCGCGCCGTGGGCGTTTTGCTCGAATCGGCACACATCATCAAAGCTGGCTTTGGCCTGGGCGACGACAAAAAACGCATCACTTACAAGCTGGGCGTGGGCTTGCAAGGCGTGCTGGACTTGAACACCGTCTTTCGAGAACAGGGCTACCGCAAAGACATGGGTGTGCGTGGCGCGGTGGCGGTGCTGTTTAACAAACGCTTTATCAAGTCAAAAAAAGCCAGCACGTCCAACTGGGCCAACCCACACCTGACTGAAGCCCAAATCATCTACGCTGCGAATGATGCCTATGCTGCGATGCGGGTGTACGCGGCGTTGGGGCTTTAAAACGCTGTTTTGCTTGTTTTTTGACAAATTTCAGGTGCCAAATTGGCCTTTAGGCCAATGAATACGGGCGCAACCAGCTATCGATAATATAGCGATCAGACTGGCTTGGCGACATCTGGAGTAGCTGGTGCAGTCGCTGCCTTGCGGTCTGCCAGTACCTTTTGCGCGCTGGGCCGCTCGCCAATCATTTTGATGTAGGCCTTGTAGTCCACACCGCCTGCCAGCAGCAGGTCTTCACCATAAATCGCCTTGGTCGCCATGCCTACCAGCGGCAGGCTGGCAAAAGCGGCACAGTCGGCCTGGGTAAAGGAGTCGCCTGCTGCGTAGGGCGCAAACTTGATGAGCGACTTGAGCGCAGCAATGTTTTTATCAAGCTGCGTGCGCACCCGCGCCTGGGCGCTCTCGCTGACCGTGCCGCCAAAAAAAGCCTGGCGGTACAGCTCACGCGCCACCAATTCAACATGCAGGTCAATGTAAGTGCTCAACTCGCGTGCCTTGGCAGCGGCAAACGGGTCGGCGGGCAGCAGCGGGGGCTGTGGGTAAGCCAGCTCAAGGTAGTCCACAATCGCCTGGCTTTCACACAACGACCCCTGCGGCGC
Organism: Polaromonas sp.; assembly: GCA_031375685.1. GTDB lineage: Bacteria > Pseudomonadota > Gammaproteobacteria > Burkholderiales > Burkholderiaceae_C > Polaromonas. Next base: position 1,373 of record JANMIH010000174.1, read on the forward strand.
GGTGATGTAGGGGATTTTGCCCAGCGGTGACGCGGCCAGGTCATCGGGCGTCAGCTTCATCGGGTGAGCGTCTGCCTCGGTAAACGGCACATTCTTTTCAAGCAGCGCCAGCTTGACTTTGTTGTAGTAGTTTGAAACCGGAAAGCCGTGCAAAGTGATCATGGTTGAGTTCCAGAGTGGAGAAAAACCCAAAGTCTAGCGTTGCGAAATAGCGTTTGGCTAGACCGCTGTGCCAGAAGCGACAGCACGCGCCGCGCGCAGTTGCCAAGCCGTGACCAACAGCACCAGCGCAGCCAGTGCCCAGGTCGCAGGCGGCAGCCACGGCAACAGCGGCGCAAACTGTGCGTCTTTGTTCAACTGACTGGACACCAGCGCAATCCGCGCAAACGCCGCCAGGGCCAGCAATGAAAACATCGCGCCTGTGACCAAGCCTTCGCGCCCGGTACGGCCTATCACCAACGCGCTGGTAAAAGCGCTCATCATCAAGACACCCCAAGCGCCGCCCGCCAAAAATTGTGCAGCCATCAAGAGCTCAAGCGTGCTCGCAGCAGTGGCGGCAAAAGTAGCCAGTGCGCCCACACAGCCCGCCACACCCATCACCAGCAGGCCACCGTAACGTGCCGTCAATCGGCTGGTAGCCAGCATGAACACACTAAAACCAATCCAGAAAACAGGCAGCAAAAATTCCATATCTGCAGGCTTTGCAAAGCGCAGGTATTGCGGCGCTGAATTGATCGACGCGTGGATTTGAAAGCCCAAGCCAAGTAACACCATGGCCGCCAAAAAAGGCAACACCAGCGGTTTTTTGAGCGCATCCGTACTGGTTTGATCGACTTGTGTGGATGCGCTGCCTTTTAACGAGCGCTCCGCCCACACAATACCAAACGTGGCCAGCGCCAAAGCCACGCTGGACAACGCAAACGGCCAGCGCGGGTCAAGGCCGCGCAGCGCCACCGTGAGGTAGGGCGCCATCGCCCCGGCAATGCCCAAGCCAACCAGCGACACACTGGCCAGGCGCGGAACAGCCGACAGCGACGCATACCTGCCCAGCAGCACCAGCGGCGGCGCACGCAACGCCGACGACGTGACAGACCAAACCACCGTCAACGCCAAAAACAGCCACTGCGCTTGCGGGCCTGTTGAGGCCACCCAAGGCAGCAACAAAAAAGCCGCGCAGGATGCCAGTGTCAGCAGCACCACCCAGCGCCCCAGCTTGCCAAACACCCGCGCCGACTTGTCTGCAAACACACCCATGGCGGTATCAGCCACCAAAAAAATCAGCTGGTCCATCATCAAAATTACCAGCACCATGCCTTTGGCCAAACCTACCTGGGCAGCCAGTTGCGGCAAAAAGATGACGTACACCGTCCACGTCAGGGTAAAAAAGAGCTGGATGACGGCCAGCGTGATGCCGACTTTGTGGGTGTTGGGCGTGCTGGGTGTCATAGATCGCCTGTTTTTTTAGTCAAGGACTTGAGATGGCGC
>JANMIH010000193.1:0-9508 GCA_031375685.1 Polaromonas sp.
CAGCGCCTGTAGCAGCCAGGTTTTGCCCGTACCGGTTGCCATCTTGAAGCAATACTTGGGGTGCATGTGCTTGGCCTGAGCCACTTCATTCAGGCGTGTACCCGACAGCAGCGCATCAGGCGCAGCGGCCTTGTACAGGTCAAGCAATGACCAATGCGCGTGGTCTTTGCCCAAAACTTCATGCGCCACGATCGCATTCAAAATCGCCTGCTTTTGCCCCGCATGAAAGTTCAAACCCCTGCGGGATAAAACCATGTCTTCACCAAACCACCATGTCAACAGTTCAGCCGTGGTGGGCGTAACCAAGTCCAAAATGTCTGCCGCGCCTGACTCCAAACCCAGGCAGAGTTGATTGGTTCTGGCTGTCAGGCCGGCTGACAGGGCGAGTTGTTCACTTGGCTTGTCGCTCATATGGCGCCCACCGTGCTGACCACTTCAGCCTCAAACCCAAACACGTCCACCACCCGCACGCACACCTTGCGCGGGCCAGCCTTGTGCGGCGTCGTCACCACCGCTTGTGTCACCATCCGCAGCTCGTCAGCATCATTGGCTGTGTTGCCCCGGTAGTCTTGCCAGACAGACCTGAACACCTTGCCGTCGTAGTCCGGGTCAACGGCCCAGTATTCAATCAGTGCCAGCGGCTCTTTGTTGATCACAGCCTGCAGTTTTTGCCGATTGGCATCGTCAAGGTTGATGGCCTCGGGCGACAGCAGCACGTAGTTTTTGAGTTTGACCGCCAGGGTTTCCAGCTCTCCCTCAGCTTTGCGCACCACCGGGTGAATCGTCAAATACTGCAACGACGAAAACCGTACCTGCCCGCGCAACTTGTCCAGCCCGCCTTTTTTCTTCAGCCTGTCCATCAAGTCCGGTGGAATCACCAGCACCTCCAGCCGCGCATCATTCAGGGCGGTGATGGTTTGCCCAATCGACGGCTCAAAGTTCCAGCCGAGTACCACCACCCGGTCCCAGCCACCCATCAGGTTGTCGCGCTGGGCAATGGCTTTTTTAAGCGTTGCCGCGCCGGTGAGTTTGTTGGGTGAATCAGCCAGCACCAGCGTTTTGCTGCCCCGGTTCGCGCCAAGGGCGATGCCTGCAATCTGCCCCAGGTTGCGCTGCGGGTTCACGTCTGGTGGCAATGGCAGCGCACCAAACAGTGAGAGCACGATTTGCGACAAATCGCCAATACGAAAGTCGCGGCCCAGCGTGGCTTTGGCGGCCTCTACCTGGTAGTCGCCAATCGCTTGATACAGGAAGGGCTTGGCGTTTTGGTCGATCAGGCGCTTGCGCATGATCATGCAGGCAGGTTTGCCTAGGTCGGTGGTGATCCAGCGGCGGTTTAGCTTTTCGGCTACTGCGGCTGTCACACCAGAGCCACCGTTGAAGTCGGCCACAAGACCGCCCTCTGGACATGATGCGCGAATGATTCGATCTAACAATTTTTCTGGTTTCTGGGTGGCATAGAGCAGTCCCCACTCTTTACCAACGTCCAACCATACATCTTTACAGCGAACTCCTTCGGGGTTCATGTACCACTTACGCAGCGGCACTTTTTTTGCTTCCACTACCAGAGTACCGTCCGCTATCCACTGAAAAGCAGTTTCTTTAGGCATGCTGTACCCGCGAGAGGCTGTTTTTTCGCCGAAGCCCAATTCATACCTATATCCACCACCACCGGGGTTGTCGCATGGTCCTAACTGATAACGTCCCCTGGCATCTGCGTACTTGTAGATCTTGTCTGCGTTTTCTGTGTATGGCTGAAATACGTCTTGCCAGAAAATTCCCAATTTATTTTTTCGAAAAAAGTAGAGCGTGTCGTGGGATTTGATAAATTTTTTATTTTTTTCAGAGGTGTCACCTACTGACGCCTGCCAAATAATTTCGTTTACAAAACTATCCCTACCAAACACCTCATCCATCACCAATTTCACGTAATGCCCCACATGCCAATCCAGATGCACATAAATCGAGCCGGTATCCGCCAGCAGCTCGCGCATCAAAATCAGCCGGGGCGTGATCATCGCCAGATAGGACGCAGTGCCATCGCTCCAAGTGTCGGAGTAAGCAAACTGCTCAATCACTGTAGGCTTTTGCTCCAGTTCCACCCCCGGCAGATTGACCTTGGTGCGGTAGTCGGCTTTGCTGTCAAACGGTGGGTCGATATAGATCAAATCAACTTTTCCGCGCAGGCTGGGCGTGCTTTCATCGCCCGCCAGCAGGGCGGCCATGGCCAGCAGGTTGTCGCCGTAAATCAGGCGGTTGGCCCATGGGAGCCCTTCGACAGGCTCAGGGCGAACGGATGATGCGTCGCCCAGCATCGGTTGCGGGCTGGCTATCAAGCTGGTTTGGCCAGGCGCAAACACCTCACGTTGCAAGGCACGGTTTTGCGCAGTCACCCAGTCCTGCGCCGCTGAATCTTTGGCGGGTAGCACCACTTCACGGGTTTGCAGCGTTACCCGGTGACGGTTTTCAATGCCTTCCAGGATTTTTTCGGCTTCTTTGCGGCCATTAGCCACGATTTCAGGGAGTTGTTCGAGCAGGGATTTAGGCATTTGAGGCAGAAATCAACCGATGGTTGAAGGATGAAATCAAGTGATTGTTGAAATCATTATCAACCGAAAATTGATACTTTTCTCAAGCATTGCCTAGCCTGCGGTTGATGAATGAGAAAATCGAATTTAGCAACCGATTGCGCAATGCCTTGGTCGCGGCGGGTTACACCGCAAGCCCATCCGTGCTGGAGCACGAGTTCAATCTGCGTTGGTATGGTCGCTCGATCAGCAACCAGGCCGCTTGGGGTTGGCTGAACAATCGGTCGATTCCAACTCAAGAAAAACTTCAGGTATTGGCTGAATGGCTAAAAGTCGAACCGCAGGTTTTGCGCTTCGGTGAGGCGGTTCGTAATGCTGTACAGCTGCATAAAAAACGCTGGGACGACGGCGTTGGCTTCCTTGAGCGCGAAACCTTCGACGCTTTTTTAAAGCTGCCAGCGCCGCAGCGCAAAATCATCCGCGAAGTGATTCTGGCTTTTGCCAAAGCGCACGGTGAAGTGGACGCTGCCAATACTTAAAAATAATCACGCGCTATTGAATCAGGAGCTGATTTCGCCAATATTCCTTGGCATAAAGACCAATTTGGCACCCCTAAAGGCACGTCTTACAGCCCCAAATCAAGCCGCGTGGAGCTTTTCACCTCTTCCATCACGGCGTAGGTGCGCGTTTCGCGTACGCCGGGCAACTGCCACAGGGCTGTGCCGGCAAAATGGCGGTAGGCGGTCATGTCCAGCATGCGGGTTTTGAGCAGGTAGTCAAAGCCACCAGCGACCATGTGGCATTCCATGATTTCGGGGTAGACCTGCACTGCCGCCTTGAAGGCGTCAAACACATTGGGTGTGGTGCGGTCCAGCAGCACCTCGACGAAGACCATCATGCCGACACCGAGTTTGAGGGGGTTCAGGCGCGCTTCGTAGCCCAAAATATAGCCGTCCCGGCTCAAGCGCTGCACACGTGCCAGCACGGCGGTGGGTGACAGGGCCACGCTTTCAGCTAATTTCAAATTGCTGATGCACCCGTCTGTTTGCAGAACATTCAGAATTTTCAGGTCGATTCGGTCTATTTCTGCTTCATCGTGGGTCATGAATAATTTTTTATTCGGTTAAATCAATTTACTTTAGATAAAAACTCGGTGATGTTTGGGTGATTATCAGCCATCTGAATTGTTTTTTGATGGAGTTTTGAATGTTTACCTCGCCACCCCCAATGTCGTCATTCCAGCAGCGTTTGCCCAACCCGTACCAAGGCGAAGCTGCGGTCGTCTCCAGCCTGTTGACGCCGCTGCAAACCGCAATTGACTGGGCCGCTGTCGCACAAACCGCCCAGCCCTGGGTACATGCGGTGCGTAACAACCCGCCGCCGTTTTGGGCGATGGAAAGCCTGCTCAAGGAGTACCCGATATCCAGCGCTGAAGGCCTGGCGCTGATGCGCCTGGCCGAGGCGCTGCTGCGTGTGCCCGATATTGAAACCGCGATTGCCTTGACGGCGGATCAGCTGGGCCGGGCAGACTTTGAGGCCAGTGGTGACCGGGCTTCGGCTGCATCAACTGCCATGGCACGCCTGGCGTCCAGTGCGATTGGTTTGTCCAAGAGGTTTTTACCGGATGATGAGGGCAGCAGTTTGCTGGGCAAGCTGGGCGCACGCAGCGTGGTGGCGGCGACGCTGCGGGCGGTACAACTCTTGGGGCGGCAGTTTGTGCTCGGCCAGACGATTGGCGAGGCGATGAATGAAGCGAAAAGACGAGCCCCCACGCTTGTCGCGTCGCGTACTGCGCTGCCCCCCGAGGGGGCTGTGCTTGCTTGGGGCGGCCCGGCGCGGCGCACGGTCGCTAACGTTAGATACTCCTACGACATGCTGGGCGAGGGCGCACGCACCGAGGCGGATGCTGCCAAATACCTGGCCAGCTACAAAAACGCTATTGAATCAATAGCTGCTTGCGCGCGTATTGATTGGGCTACAGAACTAAATGATGGCATATCCATCAAGCTGAGCGCACTGCACCCGCGTTATGAAGATGCGCAGCGCGCCAGAGTGATGGCCGAGCTGGTGCCGCGTGTCTGGGCGCTGTGCGAGCTGGCGGCCCAGGCCAACATCAACCTGACGATTGATGCGGAAGAGGTGGACAGGCTGGAGTTGTCATTGGATGTGTTTGAGGCGCTGGCTGCGTTGGTGGCGCAGCACTGTCCGCAATGGCAAGGCTTTGGCCTGGCCATGCAGGCTTACCAGTCGCGTGCGTTGGACTTGGTTCAGCACATCATCGCGTTGGGCCGTAAATACAAGCTGCGTTTGATGTGCCGACTGGTCAAAGGTGCGTATTGGGATTCGGAAATCAAGCGCGCGCAAGAACTTGGTCTGCCGCACTACCCGGTGTTCACGCACAAGCACCACACCGACATTGCATACCTGGCCTGTGCCCAGGCGCTGCTGGACGCGCCCGATGCGGTGTACCCACAGTTTGCGGGGCATAACGCGGGCACGATTGCAGCTATTTTGCAGATGGCGGCTAATAACAACGTGCCTTTTGAGCTTCAAAGATTGCACGGCATGGGCGAAGGAATCTTCCGAGAAGTCTTGAAAAATCCAAACATCGCCTGCCGCGTTTACGCCCCTGTCGGGTCGCACCGTGACTTGCTGGCTTACCTGGTACGGCGGCTGCTGGAGAACGGCGCTAACTCGTCCTTTGTGCATCAGTTGGCAGACGAATCGGTCGGCATGGACGTGTTGCTGTTGTCGCCGCTGTACACCGAGGCGTTGCCATCCTTGCCGCTGCCTGCTGACTTGCTGGGCAACCGGAAGAACAGCGCTGGGCTTGACTTGACCGTCCACAGCATGCGTCAGCCGCTGTTGGATGCCTGGCAACTTGCAAACGTGCAACGCTTGCCGAAGGTGCCGTTATTTGATGCAAAATTGGCCTCCAGCCTAATTAATACGGGCGCAAGCAGCTATCAAAAATGGAGCGCTTTAAGTGTGGCTGAACGAGCCCTTGTGCTGCGGCGCGCTGCTGACGAACTACAAACCCAGTTGCCCAAGTTTTGCGCGCTGCTGGTCAAAGAGGCGTTTAAAACCTGGGCCGATGCGGTGGCTGAAGTGCGCGAGGCGGTAGACTTTTTACGCTACTACGCTGACGAGGCTGAACGCATCATGGCCCCCATCGCACTGCCCGGACCGACGGGCGAAACCAACGAGCTGCGGCTGCGTGGGCGCGGCGTGTGGGTCTGCATCAGCCCGTGGAATTTTCCGCTGGCGATTTTTGTCGGGCAAGTGGCGGCGGCGCTCAGCACCGGCAACGCGGTGGTCGCCAAGCCGGCTGAACAAACGCCCGGCGTGGCGTGGGAGTCCATCAAACTTCTGCATGCTGCGGGTGTGCCTGAAGCCGCATTGCAGTTGGCGCACGGTGCGGGCGACACCGTGGGCGCAGCGCTGGTGGCAGCGCCCGGTGTGGCGGGCGTGGTGTTTACCGGCTCCACCCAAGTGGCCAAAATCATCAACCGCGCACTGGCTGCCAAAGACGGCGCGATCACCCCGCTGATTGCCGAGACGGGCGGTATCAACGCGATGCTGGTGGACTCCAGCGCGCTGCCTGAGCAGGTAGTCGATGCCGTTGTACACAGCGCCTTTCGCTCGGCGGGCCAGCGCTGCTCGGCGCTGCGGCTGCTGTGTGTGCATGAAAGCATTGCCGACAAAGTCATTGAGATGGTGCAGGGCGCAGCGCTTGAATTGGTCGCGGGGGATTCAGACCTGCTGGCGACTGATGTGGGGCCGGTGATTGATGCTGAGGCGTTTGACAACATTCAAAAGCACATTGAACGCCTGAAAAACACATCAAAACCAGTTTTTGACCAAAAAATACTTACGCAAGCAGCTCCCAATATAGTAGCGCCTTGTGCGTTTGAAGTAGCCAGCATCAGCGACGTCAAAACTGAAATCTTCGGCCCGGTACTGCACATCGTGCGCTGGGGCGGTGACCCGGCTGCGGTCATTGACCAGATCAATGCGCTGGGTTATGGCCTGACGCTGGGCATTCAAACCCGCATCGACTCACGCGCTAAAGTGTTGGCCGCGCGTGCGCATGTGGGCAATGTATATGTCAACCGTGCCATGACGGGCGCAGTGGTCGGCGTGCAGCCGTTTGGCGGTGAGGGCTTGAGTGGCACCGGGCCGAAAGCGGGTGGTCCAAATTATTTGCAGCGCTTTTGCAGTGAACAAACTGTCACGGTCAATACCACGGCGGCAGGCGGTAACGTCGCTTTAATGGCCTGAAGGGGACTGAAAATTACTGCAGTTCAGCTACTGCAAGCCTGGACTCCACCAGTTTGCCAGGCGCAAACAGCACACTCGGCTGACCCGCTTCGAGCAGCGCCAGCTCAGCAGCTGCAAAGGCTTTGGTGCTTTTAATCTGGTAATCAATCTTGCAGGCCGTCCAGGCGCCCGGCTTGGCGTTGTTGACAGTTTCAATGTCAGGCTGCGCACCGCATGCGTTTTCAACTGCCGCCAGAAATGACGGACGGCTGGCCAGGCCGCGCAGCCAGCCCATGCGCTTGAGCATTTTGGTGTCGATGATGGTCATGTCAAAAGCCGGGGTGTCCATCATCTGGTCAATCAGTGTTGCGGGGATGCCTTGCAGCATCAGGTAGCGCCGCAAGTCGTCAGACACATTGCGCTCGATTTCCCGCCGCTGTGCGCGGTCAGCGTTGGGGCTGTTGACGGTCACCCGGTGCACGCCCAGCTCGCCAAAGGTGTACAGCCAGCGGTCGGCCGCCCCGGCAAACATCATGAAGCAGGCGCTGTAGCATTTGCCGTCAGGGCCCACCACCACACTGGCACTGCTTTTTTCAAACAGGCTGGCAAACTTCATGGCCTCGTTCAAGTCGCCGCCCATCGAGTCGAGCCAGACATAGTTGGCATAGGCTTTGAAGTGGCCAGGCTGGACCAGAAAGTTTTTAAACCGGTCAAAGTCACCGATCTCAATCCGGCCTTTGATCAGCACCGAGACCGGGCCAAACTTGTCGGCGGGCTGCACGGTAAACACAGCAGCCATTGACGTGTTGGCCATGCCCAGCAGGCTCAGGGCAAGCGCTAAAAACCAGACTGCAGACTGGACCTTTTTGAACATGTTCAGGGCGGCTTGGCAGCCGGGCCGACGCGCTTGCCACTGACCAGGTTCACCATGTCGACGGTGCTCATCTGTCCTTCGTAACCACTGACCACGATGTCAAAGCTCAGCGTGTTGTCACTCTGCAGCACAGGCGCGGGCATGGGTGCAGGCTGGCACAGCTTGCCGCAGGCCAGGCGCGCGTCACGCTGCACCAGGCGAGCCGCCTGAACGGCCTGGCTGCGTGCCGCATTGCCAACAAAAGGCTTGTCAGTGGCCACCCGCACTGTGATCAGGCCGTCCTGATAAAACGTGGCCAACCGCAAATGTCCAGACAGCGCCGACTTGATGTCTGCCTCGGTTGGTTTGGCTGCTGTGACGGGTGTAGCTGGCTTTTTGGCACCAGAAGCGGCAGGCGCCGGGTTTTGCGGCACAGCCGGCAAGCCCAGAATGTTGTTGGCGTCTTGCGCAAGCAGTGCTGGTGGATGGCTGAACAACAACGTCGCTGTCACCATCGCAGGGCCAAAATTCAACATGATTTTCATCGGTGCAAGTTTAATTGTGTCGTTATTAAACTTGACAAATCAAGTATCAAAATGCGTCAGGCTATTGGGCTGCGCTTGCGCTTGAACCACCAGACGCCACCGCTGATCAACAGCGTCAAAACAACAATGGCCAACATGCCAAACAACCAGATTGCGCCAATAACAAATGGAAGCGCTGCGCCCACAAATTGCAGCAGGCCACCCAGCATGCCCTGAGTGACTTGCAACAGTGGGCCGAGTGTGTCTACCATTTGCTGCCACCATGGCACAACAATCGCGGGCACCTGCAGGTCTTTGGCTTGTTGCAAAGTTTGCTCCCAGGGCAGTTGGCCAGCCAATTGAAGCACCTTGTGAGAAAGCCAGGCCAACAGGCTCCAAAAGCTCATGAGGAAAAACGCCAGAATCCAGATTAGTAAGGTCATGCTTAATTCTATTCAGCACGACTCGAATTAACGACTGGTTTTTGGGAACAGTCTTCTGATTTCAAGGACTTGACGCGGAGCCGATTTTCAAGAGTTATATTCCCATCGCTTCCTGGCAGCCAGTACGGCATCGGGGTAGGGCGCTTTGCCGCGCGAGCCGTTGTAGCGGCCCAAGCCCATGAACAAATCGCCTTTTTCGCGGTCTAAATAATGCCGCAATATCACGCAGCCAAAACGCAGGTTGGTTTGCATGTGAAAGAGCTTGCTCGCGTCGCCATCGCCAATCACCCGCGTCCAGAACGGCATGACTTGCATGTAGCCGCGTGCGCCGACCACGCTGACAGCAAATTTTCTGAAGTTGCTTTCAACCTGAATCAGGCCCAGTACCAAAGCCGTGTCCAGCCCCGCGCGTTTGCTTTCGTACCACACGGTTTGCAAAAACTCCTTGCGGATTTGCAGCTCTGCCTTTTTGGTCAGCAACCGGTCGCTCATGGCGGCCAGCCAGCGCAAGTGCGCCAGCTTGGACTCGGTGTCCTTGAACTCGGGGATGGGCGGTGCTTTGTTGGAAACAGCAGAACTCAAAGCCGTTCGGACGGAGTCAATCAACGGTTCTTCGAGTTGTCCACCAGCGTTCGAATGCTCTGTAAATAATAGCTGGCTACACCCGATAATACTGGCTTGCAGGGCTTTTCTTCTTGTAAAAAAGCGGTCAGTCACTGTTTTACAGTCCCAGTTTGTCTTTGATGAACGCCAATGCATCAGCCGTTTGGACTTTGGTCGATTCCGCATCACGCCGGTGCTGGTACTCCACATGGCCTTCTTTCAAGCCCCGGTCGCCAATCGTTACGCGGTGCGGCACGCCAATCAGCACCCAGTCGGCAAACATCGCGCCTGGGCGCT
>JANMIH010000194.1:0-1520 GCA_031375685.1 Polaromonas sp.
ATTTCGGGCCTGGCCTGCGCAGACTACCAGCACGATGCCTGGGGTGTGGACGTGACCATCAGCGGCTCGCAAAAAGGCCTCATGCTTCCGCCCGGCATCAGCTTCAACGTGGCCTCGCCCAAAGCCATTGAAGCCAGCAAAAAAGCCACGCTGCCCAAAGCCTTCTGGGCCTGGGACGAGATCATTGAGATGAACAAAACCGGCTACTGGCCGTCAACGCCCAACACCAATTTGCTCTACGCATTAAGTGAAGCCTGCGACATGCTGCTGGCGCACGGGCTTGACGCCGTGTTTGCCCGCCATCAGCGCTGGGCCGAGGGCGTGCGCGGTGCCGTCAAGGCCTGGGGCCTGCAAATCCAGTGCGCTGACCTTGCGGTTTATTCGCCCGTGCTGACGGGCGTCATGACGCCCGAAGGCGTTGACGCTGATGCGGTTCGCAAAATCATTTACGAGCGATTTGATTGTTCACTGGGCACCGGCCTGGGCAAAGTCAAAGGCAAGATGTTTCGTATCGGCCATCTGGGTGACTGCAACGACCTGACGCTGATGGCTGCCCTGGCTGGCTGCGAAATGGGCCTGAAACTGGCGGGCGTCAAGCTGGCCGGCTCGGGTGTGCAGGCCGCGATGGATTATTTTTCGAGCCATGCGGCGACTGTGCCGCAGCGCAAGGCGGCTTGATTAGCGGCTTCATTCCCTTAACCACTGGAGACACAACATGCAGCGCAGAACCATCCTTACCGCAACAGCAGCAGGCGCCGCCATGCTGGCTAGCCCCATGCTCAGGGCGCAAACGCTCCCAGCCGGGCCGGTCAAAATCATTGTGGGGTTCCCACCCGGGGGCGGCACTGATGCGCTGGCGCGCGTGGTGGGGCAAAAGCTCAGCACCATGTGGAGCCTGCCAGTGGTGATTGAAAACAGGGCCGGCGCTGCGGGCGTGATTGCCGCGGAGTTTGTGGCCAAGCAACCCGGCGACGGCAACACACTGTTGATGGCGCACATCAACAGCCATGCGCTGGGCACCAAGCTGGGCTACAGCGCCGAGCTCGACTTTGCCCCCATCAGCATGGTCGGCATCACGCCCAACATGCTGATTTGCAATGCCGACCAGCCCGCCAAAACCGTCAAAGACTTGGTGGCGCTGTGCAAAGCCAAGCCGGGTCAAATCAGCTTTGCGTCAGCCGGAGGCGGCTCGGCGCAACACTTTGCGCTGGAGATGTTCAAGCTGCAAGCCAAAATTTTTGCGCTGCACATCCCCTACCGCGGCTCGGGCCCGGCGCTGGTCGATTTGATTGGTGGGCAAGTCAACTATTGCTTTGAAACCATGACCTCCGCCACGCCGCACGTTAAAAACGGCAAAGCGATTGCCCTTGCACAAACGCGATTGAAGCGCGCTAAAGGCCACCCGAATGTGCCCACCATGGACGAGTCTGGGTTTCCAGGATTTGAGTCAACAGTCTGGTACGGCTTGATGGGCCCGTCCAAAATGCCGCCCGCCATGGTGCAGCGCATGAACGAAGACG
>JANMIH010000219.1:0-5993 GCA_031375685.1 Polaromonas sp.
GCCAAGCTGCTGGAGCACCGCAGCCTGTCAAAGCTCAAAGGGACCTACACCGACAAACTCGCGCAACTCGCCTTGCCGCGCACGGGGCGTGTGCATACCCATTACGCGCAGGCGGTGGCTGTCACAGGGCGCTTGTCCAGCAACGACCCCAACCTGCAAAACATCCCTGTCAAAACCGCCGAAGGCCGCCGGGTGCGTGAAGCATTCGTCGCGCCCGCTGGCAGTGTGATTGCCAGCGCCGACTATTCACAAATCGAGCTGCGCATCATGGCCCACATCAGTGAAGACGCCGCGCTGCTCAAAGCGTTTACCGATGGCATTGACGTGCACCGCGCCACTGCCGCAGAGGTGTTTGGCGTGGCAGTTGACGCGGTCAGCAGCGAGCAACGCCGCTACGCCAAGGTGATCAACTTCGGCCTGATTTACGGCATGAGCAGCTTTGGTCTGGCCAAAAATCTGGGCATTGAAACCAAGGCTGCAGCGGCGTATATCGACACTTACTTTCAGCGCTACCCCGGCGTTAAAAACTACATGGACGAGACCCGCCTGTCAGCCAAAAGCAAAGGCTATGTTGAAACCGTTTTTGGTCGCCGCCTGACTTTGCCCGAGATCAACTCCCCGAACGGCCCGCGCCAAAAAGGCGCAGAACGCGCAGCGATTAACGCCCCCATGCAAGGCACAGCTGCGGACCTGATCAAGCTCAGCATGAACGCAGTGCTTGAGGTGCTGGACCAGGAAAACCGCAAGACCAAAATGATCATGCAGGTACATGACGAGCTGGTTTTTGAAGTGCCTTTAGATGAGGTCGATTGGGTGCGGGTGGAGATTCCGCGCCTGATGGCGGGTGTGGCGCATTTGAAAGTCCCGCTGCTGGCCGAGATCGGGATTGGCGAAAATTGGGAAAAGGCGCACTGACGTCTTCTTTTGTCATACGCTCTTTCTTACGCGCCCAAAAGAATAAACTCCATAGTTCGCACGCTAACCATGTTCTTACCACCTTCCAACCAAAGGACGCCATATGCTGACACCAGACCAAAAATCCGACTTTGATGCCCTGTTACCCGGCCAAAGCACTGAAGCTGGCGCCAGCCGCCGCACCGCTTTGAAAGCCGCTTTAGGCGTGGGCTACGCAGCCACCGCCATGCCCATCATGGCGCAAACGGCGATTAAGACGTCGTCTGACGGGCTCAAAACTGGTGAAGTCGTGTATGAGGTCAATGGCTTCAAAGTGCCTGCTTTTTTCGCGGCACCTGCTGGCAAAACAAACTTGCCCGTCATTTTGGTGATTCAGGAGATTTTTGGCGTGCATGAATACATTGCCGACACCGCACGCCGCTTTGCCAAGGCCGGGTACCTTGCCGTTGCCCCCGAGCTGTTTGCACGCCAGGGCGACCCGAGCCAGTACAACGAAATGGCCAAGCTGCAAGCCGAAGTGGTGACCAAAGTGCCTGACGAACAAGTCATGGCTGACCTGGATGGCGCGGTGAAATGGGCCGGTGCCAACGGTGGTGACGTGAAGAAAGTCGGTATCACCGGCTTTTGCTGGGGCGGCCGCATCACCTGGCTGTATGCATCGCAAAGTAAAAATGTCAAAGCTGGTGTGGCCTGGTATGGCCGACTGGTGGGTACCGCCAGCGCGCTGCAGCCCAAGCACCCGGTGGACCTGGCCGCGCAAATCAACGCGCCCGTGCTTGGCTTGTACGGCGGGCAAGACGGCGGCATTCCGCTTGCCACGGTTGATCAGATGAAAGCCGCTTTGGCAGACGGAGCAAGCAAGGGCAATGCTGCGGCCAAAGCGTCTGAATTTGTGATTTACCCCGACGCGCCCCACGCCTTTCACGCTGACTACCGCCCCAGCTACCGCAAAGAGGCGGCAGAAGACGGTTTTAAGCGTGCCTTGGCATGGTTTAAAGCCAACGGCGTTGCCTGAAGCGCTGCACGACCTAGACTAACGCACCTGAGTGGCGTAAACTCCAGTCTCACAGAAAAAGCCGCCCACGGCAACGTGCGGCGGTTTTTCTTGTGCTTTTTAAGCATCAAATCGGGTTTCGGCCCAATCAATACGGGCGCAAGAAGCTATGATTTTAATAGCAATTATTCTGGGTACGCTAACGGCTGGCATTGGCAGTGTCTGGCTGGCTGCTCTGCTCAGCTTTGGCATTTTGGCCAAATACACCCAGCACATGCTGAGTTTGGCGGCTGGCGCGCTGCTGGCTACAGCTTTCATGCATTTGCTGCCCGAGGCCTTTGAAAGCCAGGCCAGCGCGCATGACTTGTTTGCCGCGCTGCTGGTGGGGCTGGTGTTTTTCTTTTTGCTGGACAAGGCTGAACTGTGGCACCACGGGCATGAGCATGGTGGGCACGGGCACGACCATTCACATGATCATTCAAGTCATCATCAATCAGAAAAATCCAAGTCGGGTGGTTGGGCTGTTCTCGCTGGCGACAGCGTGCACTGCTTTGGCGACGGGATCTTGATTGCTTCGGCCTTCATGGCCGACATGCGGCTGGGCATCGTGGCGTCTTTGGCGGTGCTGGCGCACGAGGTACCGCACCACATGGGCGATTTGGTGGTGCTGCGCCAGTCAACTGGCAGCCAGCGTGCGGCCATTGTCAAGGTGTCCATGGCCGGCGCAGTCACAGCGCTGGGCGGCGTGGTGGGCTACGGGCTGGTCGATCAGTTGTACGACTATTTGCCGTTCTTTTTGATTCTGGCGTCCAGCAGCTTCATGTATGTCGCGCTGGCTGACCTGATACCGCAACTACAAAAGCGCGTCAGCCCGCGTGAGACCGCTGCGCAAATTGCCTGGCTACTGGCCGGTATTGCGCTGGTGACGCTGATAAGCGGGTTGGCCCACGCGCATTGACTTGATTGCGCCGTAAGGGCATTTCCTTTGTGCTTAAATTTAGGTTTATCGGGACTGCCTATGACTATTTCTGTCGTCAGGAAATGTTGGGACTGCTCAAAAGATTGTTAGTCGAACAACTTAGGAAACCCAGATGGTCAGAGCCACCACCCAGCAGAGCCCGATTGATGCCGCTGCCAAGCAATTATTCGGCACCTCACCGTCTGAGCAAATTTCAACCATTTCGTACCGCAGCCGCGCGGCGCAGCCGTTTTCAGAGCTGCAATTGGCGCAATTGTTGGCGTCCGCTCGCCAATACAACCATGCCAACGGCTTGACCGGTTTGCTGATTTACGACGAAGGTCGTTTCTTTCAGTGGATTGAAGGCAGCCCAGAAAAGCTGGACAAGGTTTGGGATTCGATTCAGCGCGATCCGCGCCACACCGATATTCAAATCATGGGCAACCAGCGCGTGCCGCTGCGATTTTTTGGTGATTGGGACATGCGGTTTTCAGTCCGCAAGCAGCATGGAAAATCCGCGCCAGCTGCCCATACTGAAGCGGCCCACGGCTTGGTCGACAGCCTGTTTCGCCGCCCGCAAGGTTCAGCTCAAATCGCCAAAGACTTGCAGAATGAATACGCGCAGGCGTCCAACCAAGACATCAATCTCAAACGGGCTCGCTTTGTGGAGCCCGCATTACGGGACGCCGTCAAAACCATCGCGCTACCGCAACTGTTTGCGCGCCACAACGTCCCGCGGCAGGCACTGGCTCCCGTCGATTTGCGGGTGGGTGATTTGGTACACAAGCTGATTCTTGCAGAGCCGGAATCCGCGCAAGCGTTGATTGCACAGTTTTACGCCGAGACGCACTCTTTGCGACAGCTGTGCAGCCAATTACTTGAGCCTGCTGCGCGCGGCCTGGGTGACTTGTGGGGCGCGGACGATTGCAGTGACGTTGATGTGACGATTGGTCTGTCGAGACTGCAGTCTTCAATGCGTGAAAACGTGGCGGGTCAAGTGCCCCTTGCCAGCGTCGACGCGCCAGCGGTGTTGATCGTTCCACAACCAGGCGAGCTGCATTTGTTAAGTGCTGTGCTGGATGCTGAATCATTGCATCAGCGCGGCTGGGCGCCGCAGTCGGCGTTTCCAGCATCGGACGCAGCCTTGCAGCAAATGGTGTCGAGCACCTGGTTTGACGCTCTGGACCTGACCTTGAGCACCGCCTTCAGCCGCGACCACTGGATGCCCCGGGTGGCCGAGACGATTGCACAAGTGCGCAAAGCCTCCCGCAACCCCGCGTTGGTCATCATTGTGGGTGGCCGTGGGTTCATGGAGTCTGCGCAAAATGGCCGTCAAGTGGGTGCTGACAACAGCGCCCAGACCGCGTCAGACGTTGCGCCGTTGATTTTGCAGTCGCTGCGCAAGCTCAGCCCAAAGCAGCAAGACTAAACAGCAAGACTAAACAGCAAAAGCGATTTCAAATCGCGGAGTGTCTGGTAACTCAGCCCTGCGCCATCGGCCTGCTGGCGTCACTGCACCAGTCGCTCCAGCTGCCTGCGTACAGGCCTACTGTTGATGCATTGCCCAACCCCGCGATCTGCATGGCGACGATGTTTGGCACGGCGCTGACGCCGCTGCCGCAGTGGTGGACCACGCTGGCGGGGTCTCGGCCTGCCAGCAGGGCTTCAAACTCGGCTTTTAACTGCTCTGCGGGTTTGAACTTGCCATCAGAGCCGATATTTTGACCAAACGGGCGGTTCAGCGCGCCTGGGATGTGGCCTGCAATCGGGTCAAGGGGTTCCACCTCGCCGCGAAAGCGTGGTGCGCCGCGTGCGTCGATCAGGGTTTGGGCTGGCCTGCCCAGGTTGTCTGCGACGGTTTGGGTCACCACCAGCTTTGCCAGCGCGGGCGCCAGTGCGAAATGGGTCTGGAAATGAGTCGGCTCGGCACCCGTTGCAACCGCTCCGCCTGCTGCCTGCCAGGCCTGCAGGCCGCCGTCCAGCATGGCCACGTTGGCGTGTCCGGCCCATTTCAGCATCCACCACAGGCGGCCACAGTAGTTGGCGCCGTTGCGGTCGTACACCACGGCTTGCATGTCGTTGGCCATGCCGACACTGGACAGCCATTGTGCAAACTTTTCGCGGTTGGGCAGCGGGTGGCGGCCACCTGATGCCGGTGCATCTTTGCCTTGCGCGGTGATGATGCCATGCGCACCGGGTATGCCGTGTTTGGCACTCAGCGCCGTGTCCAGGTTGGCATAGACCGCACCGGCGATGTGTGACTCATTGAACTGCTTTTCGCCCAGTGCGGGTTGCGTCAGTTCGAACGTGCAGTCAAAAATTCGCAGCGGTTTTTTGCTGGCCAGCAACGCTTGCAGTTGCGCGGCAGATATCAGCAGGTCGTAGCTCATGAAAAATCTCCTTCAAAGTTAATGTTCTTCGGCAGGCGAATTGGGTGCTGCCCGTGCTCTCAATATCGTCGCGGCAATGGCGCTCAAAATGATCAGCCCCATGCCAGCCCAGCCCAGCAGCGGTATCAAATCGCCAAACAAAACCAGGCCATACAGCGCTGAAAAAATAATGCCCGAGTATTGCAGGTTGGCCACCATCAGCGTGCCGCCGTGGTTGGTCGACATGGAATACGCTTTGGTCATGCACAACTGTCCAAAGCTGGCCAAGAGGCCAATGGGCAGCAGCCACAGCGCATGTTGCCAGTTCCATGGCGACAGCCCTAAAAAAACCATGCCCAACGCCCCAGCGATGGCAGTACCCACCGCAAAGTAAAACACGGTACGGGCCTCCGGCTCGCCCATGCGCGCCAGCACCATCACCTGCATGTAGGCAAACGCAGCGCCCAGGCCTGAGAGCAAGCCAATCAGCCCGGCAAAGGCCTGGTTTTGGGCGATGGTGGGCCGCAAGAGCATGACCACGCCTGCAAAACTGGCCAAGATGGCGGCCACCAGCGGCCCCTGCGACTGGATGCGTTCTCCTGCCTTGGCAAACATCAGCGTGCCGCCGACCAGGAATGCGGCTATCCAGACGCTGCTCATGTAGTTCAGCGTCATGGCGGTGGCTAGCGGCAACTGCGCAATGGCGTAAAACCACGAAGCCAGTGCCACCACACCGACCACACTGCGCCAGATGTGC
>JANMIH010000222.1:0-1656 GCA_031375685.1 Polaromonas sp.
ACCACGGCTACTTTGACATTGGCATTGCTGTTGGTTCACCACGCGGCCTGGTGGTGCCGATCTTGCGCAATGCTGACCAGATGAGCTTTGCCCAGATCGAAAAGAAGATTGCTGAATATGGCGTAAAAGCGCGTGACGGCAAGCTAGGCATTGAAGAAATGACCGGCGGCACGTTCTCGATCAGCAATGGTGGCACCTTTGGTTCCATGCTGTCTACCCCCATCATCAACCCGCCGCAGTCTGCGATTCTGGGCGTACACGCCACCAAAGACCGGGCCGTGGTTGAAAACGGTGTGGTTGTGGTTCGACCCATGAACTATTTCGCCATGTCGTACGACCACCGCATCATCGACGGCCGCGAGGCTGTGCTCGGCCTGGTCGCGATGAAAGAAGCGCTGGAAGACCCGGCTCGCTTGTTGTTTGATATCTAAAGGAAAACCTCGATGTCCAAACAATTCGACGTCATCGTCATCGGCGGTGGCCCTGGCGGCTACATTGCAGCCATTCGCGCAGCACAACTGGGCTTTAACGTAGCCTGTATCGACGAGTGGAAAAACGCCAAAGGTGGCCCGGCACTCGGTGGGACCTGTACCAACGTGGGCTGCATCCCGTCCAAGGCCTTGCTGCAATCGTCCGAGCACTATGAGCAGGCTTCTCATCACTTTGCTGACCACGGCATTGAGGTCAAAGGCCTGAGCCTGGACATGGCCAAGATGATTGGCCGCAAAGACACGGTGGTCAAGCAGAACAACGAAGGCGTGCTGTATTTGTTCAAAAAGAACAAGGTTACGTTTTTCCACGGCCGCGGCTCTTTTGCGGCCAGCAAAGATGGCATGTATGACATCAAGGTGGCAGGCGCGGCTGAAGAAACGATCAGCGGCAAGCACATCATTGTTGCCACAGGTTCTAACGCACGCACGCTGCCTGGCACACCGTTTGACGAAGAAACCATTTTGTCGAACGATGGCGCGCTGCGCATGCTGGATGTACCGAAAAAGCTGGGTCTGATTGGCTCTGGCGTGATTGGCCTGGAGATGGGTTCAGTCTGGCGGCGTTTGGGTGCCGAAGTCACGGTGCTGGAAGGTTTGCCAACTTTTCTGGGTGCGGTGGATCAGCAAATCGCCAAGGAAGCGCACAAGGCGTTCACCAAGCAGGGGCTGAAGATTGAGCTGGGCGTCAAAGTTGGCGAGATCAAGACCGGTAAAAAAGGCTTGTCTGTCGCTTACACAAACGCCAAAGGCGAAGCGCAATCCCTTGATGTTGACAAACTCATCATCTCGATTGGCCGGGTTGCCAACACGATTGGTCTGGCTCCTGAAGCTGTCGGACTGAAGCTGGACGAGCGCGGCGCGATTGTGGTCGATGGCGACTGCAAAACCAACCTGCCGAACGTCTGGGCCATTGGGGATGTGGTGCGCGGCCCGATGCTGGCACACAAGGCAGAGGAAGAGGGCGTTGCGGTGGCTGAACGGATTGCTGGTCAGCATGGGCATGTCAACTTCAACACCATCCCGTGGGTGATTTACACCAGCCCCGAGATTGCCTGGGTCGGCCAGACGGAAGAGCAGCTCAAGGCTGCTGGCAAAGCCTACAAGGCAGGTACCTGTCCCTTCCTGGCCAACGGCCGCGCGCGGGCACTGGGAGACACGACCGGCA
>JANMIH010000252.1:0-3007 GCA_031375685.1 Polaromonas sp.
CTTGCCAAACAAAATGGAGTTGTCATCCATGTTGTCACTGACGCGCCGAACCAGCCGCACCACCCCCCAAGCCAACAGGCCGCAAGCGATGACAACGACAATTTCAACCAGTGCAGACGGTTGGGTCAGGGACATCAGCCATTCGTCCAGGCTGTCAATGCGGCGCTTGGGGTAGGCGGCAGTACCCGAGAACAAACCCGGCGGGAAGATGGTGCTCAAACTCATGCTGACCATTGCGGTTTTCTTTTATCAATGAAGGCTTGAACGCCCTCTTGGGCCGCAGGGTGGATCATGTTGCAGGCCATGGTTTGACCAGCCAGCTGGTAAGCGGCTTCGATACTGGTTTCACGTTGCTTGTAGAACAGCGCTTTACCCATGGCAACAGCTTGCCTGGGCTTGTTCAAAATGCTTTGCATCAGCTTTTCAGTTTCAGCTTCCAGTGCCTCAAGGGGCACAACACGGTTGACCAGCCCGCGCGCCCGCGCTTCATCAGCCGAGATGAACTCACCCGTCAGCAACATTTCCATCGCCTGCTTGGTGGGCATGTTACGCACGAGTGGTACGCTGGGCGTGGCGCAAAACAAACCGACATCAATGCCATTGACACCAAAAGTGGCGCTGCTGGAGGCCACGGCCAGATCACACTGCGCCACCAGTTGGCAGCCCGCTGCTGTAGCCAGACCCTGTACCCTGGCAATCACGGGTAGGGGCAAATTTTGAATGGAAAGCATCATGCGGGTGCATTGGGCGAACAGACGCTGGTAGTAAGCCAGTTCCGGGTTGGCACGCATCTCTTTGAGGTTATGACCTGCGCAAAAAGCCTTGCCTTCAGCGGTTATTAGCACCATCCGCGCAGTGGCATCAAGCGCGACAGAGTCAAGCGCAGCCTGCAAGGCAGCCAGCATGTCCTCACTCAAAGCGTTAAAGGTGCTGGCGCGGTTCAGCACCAATGTGTGAACACCGCGGTCGTCGCGGGAGTGCAGAACGGGAGGTGGTAATTCAGTGGTCATTGCTCTTTGAATTTGGTCGTGAATACAAGCTTACCGCAAAAATCGCACCTAAATCGAACCCAAATTGCTACCAAATAAATAGCAGACAAGTGTTTTCGCAACCAGTTTTAACGCGCTGCAGAATGTGACATTAAGATAGTTGTTTTAACCTTTTTATCATCAATGACTTCCAAGAATTCAATTACACGCATTCAATATTTAGCCTTTGCCTTGGCGCTTTGCATGGGCTTGGCCAGTTGCTCAAAGCAGGGCACCTCCACCGCGCCAACTGCTACCGTCGCCGTCGCCCCAGCCCAGTCGTTTGATGTGGTGGCCAAGGACGGCAAAGGCTTTACCGCTGGCGCCATGATGAGCGCGCAAACAGTGTATGTTCTGTTTGACGCGCAATGCCCGCATTGCGGCGCGTTGTGGAACGCATCATTACCGCTGCAGAAAAAAGTGAAATTTGTCTGGATTCCTGTTTCGCTGATGAACTCCAAAAGCACGCTGCAAGGCGCTGCCCTGCTGGCCGCAGCCAACCCGGTTGAGCTGATGAGCGCCCATGAAGCTGCGCTGCTGGCTGGCAACGGCGGCATGGTGGCTGATGCCAACCCGTCAGCCGAAGCGCAGGCCGCCATCAAGTCAAACACCCTGCTTTTCAATGCCCTGGGCGCTACGTCAGTCCCCTACATTGTGGCTAAAAATGCACGCAGCGGTGCCGTCGTGACCAATTCCGGCGCATTACAAACGCCAGCCCTGGCAGCGTTTTTAGGCGTGGACTAAACCCGCGCTTATCAACCTGTTACGTCAGTTTTATTGAGTCGGCTGTAAGAACCAGGCAGCCAGCGCGACTCAGAGTCATGACTTTTTCAAAAACGACAAATCGTGCAGACCCCGTCAAACTTTGTTTGATGCTGACCTTACTGAGCCTTGCTGGTGTCAGCGCTGCCATGGGACTGATGCTTGAGTCCGCCCCAGCGCACTGCGGCAAGACTGAACCTGTCGCGCAAGCCGCGCCCCCAGCAGCAGCTCAGCGCCTGATGGGCAGCCATGTTGCGCAGGGCCAGCGCGACATGGCCTGGGCCTGGCTTGGCACACCGACTGACCGCTACCCTCACATGGCGCTCGGCTCACGCACCCACGCAGCCAGCGTCCACGTGCTGACGGCTGGGTCTGGAGGCAGTCAGCAAGAAATCGTTTACCGCCTGCCCCTGCACCGCGTCTTTGAGGACTTGACCTTGCGTCTGGTCGATATTGATTGGGATGGGCGGGACGAGATCATCGTTGTCGAGGCGGACGCACTGCGAGGCGCCAGTGTGGTGGTGCTGGGCTTGTCTGAGTCGCCACAAGGCAAAAGCCTGAAAGAGCTGGCCCGCAGCCCGCCAGCGGGCTCGACTTTTCGCTGGCTTAACCCGGTGGGCGTGGCGGACTTTGACGGCGACGGCAAACAGGACGTGGCCGCCGTCATTACCCCGCACATTGGTGGCGTGCTGACCCTGTACCACTACCGCCCGCCACAGCTCGTGCCCTACGCCAGCGCGATGGACACCTCCAACCACCTGATGGGTTCGCCCGAGCAACAACTGAGCGTGATCATCCAGCAGACAGGTCAGCGGCCCACCATCCTCGTGCCCGACATGAGCCTGAAAGCCCTGCACGCTCTGCGCTGGGAGGGCAGCGGCGCAAATGGCAAATTCAAGGAACTGGCCGACGTGATGCCACTGCCCGCCCGCGTGCAGCGCATCAGCCCGATGCCGGCCACACCAGGTGCAGCTTGCGTTCTGCTGGCCGACAACACCTGGCGTCGCGTGACTTTGATGCATTGAACAGGGGTGCGTTACGAGCTTCAGTTTTAGTAGCGACCAACACACGAATTTAACCTAAATCCGGCAGTTAGCCAGTCGCCATAAGTTGCTTTGGTGCTATCCAGGGCGGCAATGGCCGGGTGATTTTGGCCACCACATAGTTCAGGAACGCCGTCCACCTGTTGGTGCTCGGCAACTGCTCCGCAACTGCCC
>JANMIH010000253.1:0-3276 GCA_031375685.1 Polaromonas sp.
CAAATCGTAGGGCAGTTTTTTGATAATGAAATCGGTCATGTAAAGCTCACCTTTAGGGTGAGATCTACATGCGGACTAAGTTGTTGATTTCAAATGAGAAATCAACATATTTTGACTTCTTTGCCACGGATTCAGGTATTACTGAGGTTCGGCATTTGTTCTGACACACAAAATGAAACAGCTTCGATATGATGTTTCTTCGTCAATCCATCTTTATGCCATGGCGCTTTTCAAAGATTTATTTTCATCTTCACGCACCCCAAAGGCCAAACGCGAAGTCCGGGAGGCCCGAGCCGTGCAAGACGACGAGGCAAATGGCGAACAAGGTTCAGAGACAAAACCTGTTCCCATGAACCTGGAGGAACGCATGGCGTTTCGCCGCGAACTTCTGTACGAAACCATTCGCGCCAGTCTGAAAAGTCGCTTCATTGCGCCCAACACTTACCGTTTCAAGGTCATGCGTACCGACAAGCGCGGCCACAGCTTTGTTGTCATGCTCGACATGTCGCCGACGTTCATGGACAGCGCCGCAGGCCAGCCTGCCAGCTTGAGAGAAACTGCGGCCGTGCTGGTCAAACATGCAGACACCAAGTGCGGCCTGCAAGTCGGCGGTGTTTATTGGCGCGCCGACGAAACGCTGGACGTGAGCGTTGCCAACTGGGCACGGCCTGGCGCGCCGGCATCCAAGCCGCATGTGCCCAGTACCGCCAGCGAACGTCAGGGCAACATCGAAAAGTTCGAGGCTGTGACCGCCGAAGAAATGGCCGAGTTTGAAGCTGCCTGGCAAAAAGACAGCGCCATACGGGTCGGCGATCGCACGTACTCGTCGGACATGGCTCCGCTGATGGACGAGTCTCGCAAGTAGTCGCGCCACTCATCCCCAAACGAAAGCGCCCAGCGTGCAGGCCTTGATCTTTCTTGCTGCAAAATGATGTGAGCGCTGTTTTTGCCCCCTTTTTTTGCACCCTTTTTGACACCCAACGGAGACCACCATGCAGCTGAAATCAATCAACACTATTTTCAAACCGTTGAGCCGGCGCAACGCCGTTCTGGCCGCGGTGCTGGCGGTAGCTGGCACTTGGGCACAAGCCCAGTCCAGCGGCATCAAACTGATGGTAGGTTTCCCGCCCGGCGGTGGCACGGACGCGATTGCCCGCATCCTGGCTGACAAGCTCAAAGACCAGTTGGCCACCTCGGTGGTGGTGGAGAACAAGGCCGGTGCAGGCGGGCAACTGGCGGCGCAGGCCTTGAAGGCTTCACCTGCTGATGGCTCGGTGCTCTTTTTAAGCCATGACCACACCATCTCCATTTTGCCGCTGGTGGTTAAAAACCCGGGTTTTGAGCCTGCCAAAGACTTTGTCGCAGTGGCTGGTTTTGCCACTTTCGTCAACGCGCTGGCGGTGTCGGGTGGCACGCCTGCCAAATCGGTCAATGAGTATGTGGCGTGGGTCAAAAGCCAGGGCAACAAAGGCAATGTGGGCGTGCCCGCACCCGCATCCGTGCCCGAGTTCCTGGTCAAGGTGATTGGCCAAAAGTACCAGATGGACTTGCAGTCAGCACCGTATCGCGGCAGCGCGCCGATGATGGCCGACATGCTGGGCAACCAGATTGGTGCCGGCGTGGCATCGGTGCCTGACTTTATTGAAAACCACAAAGCCGGCAAGGTGCGTGTGGTGGCGGTGTTGGGCAATGCCCGCCAGGCTGCGCTGCCCGATGTGCCGACCTTTGCAGAACTGGGCCTGACGGGTTTTGAAGATGTGCCTTACTACGGCATTTTTGCCCCGGCAGGCACCCCCAAGGCCACCATCGACCGCATCGCCGATGCCGTGGCTAAAGTGGTGGTGATGCCCGATGTGCGTGAAAAACTCACCGCCATGGGCCTGACGGTTAGCTACATGCCGCCTGCCCAGTTGGCCAGCCGTGAACAGGCCTATGCCCAAACCTGGACCAAAATCATCAAGGCCAGCGGCTTTCAGGCGCAGTGAAACTTGACCTACACGCGCACCTGATCGCCGCGCGTTAGGATGCACAGCATCAGTGCCCCTGATCTAGCCGTTTGATCTAGCCAATTCAATTAGCCAATATTCAAAGGTGTATTTATGACCACTCGTCGTCAACTCATTCAAAGCATTCCTGCCATCCCGCTCATGACTGTTGCGGGAGCAACGGTATTGCTGGCCGCTTGCGGTGACAAAAAAGCCCCTGAAGTCGCCGCCCCGGTGATAACGCCGCCAGCCCCTGCGCCAGCGCCTGTGGCTGAAGCCCCTGCCCCAGCAGCAGCACCCGCCACAGCCACTGGCCCGCTGCTTGATGAAAAAGACCCGCAAGCCATGGCACTGGGTTATGTGGCTGTTGCTGCCACGGCAGACAAAGCCAAATTCCCCAAATACGCTGATGGACAAGCTTGCAGCAATTGCTCTTTGTACATGGGTGGCGCTGCGGCGCAAGGCGGTTGCCCACTGTTCCCGGGCAAGCAGGTGCTGGCCAAAGGCTGGTGCAGCGCGTACAGCAAAAAAGCAGCTTGAGCGTTTTCGGTTGGCCATTTTTAGTGAGCCGCCCATAACGAAAAAGGGGCCTGCAACAGCAGGCCCCTTCTGACATCAACCTGGCAAACGGATTTACGACGCGTTGCTGTACAGCTTGTTTTGCTGGGTCATGTCGGTTGCCAAAACTTCAGCCCTGACCTGCGCGCGGCTCAAATTGCTGGCGGTGCTGGCTGTCTTGACGTCAAATTCCTGGCCCACTGGCAACATGCCATTTTGGCGTGCGACCAGGTATTCGGCCTTCACCTGTTCGCTTGTCACTGAGCTGATGCCCGTGGTGTTGTTGGCAAATTCAGCTGGCTCAGCATACTGGCTGTTTGACGCTGCAAAAGCGCTGGCGCTGCTCAGGGCAGCAAGGGTAACAACAGCGGCGGCGATAAATTTCGAGTTCATGAAGATTGTCCTTAAGAGTTAACAAAAAAAGTTTTTACCAATCCAGGTCCAACCGTTTTGGGTTTTAGCCCTTGCCGTCTGGCCTGGTCTCGGTGAGTCGCTTGTTTGGTGTCGGCTCATCGATGGATTGAACTTTAGGCGTCGCACGGTCCTTTGCAAACCATCTGGCAGACAATGGATAATTGTCAAAAATGAAATAATCCTAAATCCGGCAGTTAGCCAGTCGCCATAAGTTGCTTTGGTGCTATCCAGGGCGGCAATGGCCGGGTGATTTTGGCCACCACATAGTTCAGGAACGCCGTCCACCTGTTGGTGCTCGGCAACTGCTCCGCAACTGCCC
>JANMIH010000265.1:0-1600 GCA_031375685.1 Polaromonas sp.
CCAGCGCCGCCAGCGCCGCCGCATCACCCACCGCAAAATAGCCTGCGTAGTCAGCCCCCAGCATGCCCACATTGCCGCTGATGTGCGACGCGAGGACTGGCGTGCCAGACTGAACAGCCTCCAAAATCACATGTGCGCCGCCCTCCATCACGGATGCATTGACCAGCACATGGGCACGCTTGATGCGCTGGCGCGTCTGCGCTCGTGGCAGGCCGCCCAGCCACTTGTAGCTGGCAACATCGGCGGCCACGGCTTTTGCAGCGTTGGCCAATTTGGCGTCCAGCCCGTCACCAATTTGCTCAAAGTGGATATTTTTTGAATCACACAGCCGCACCGCCTGCATGAATGTCAGCGGGTCTTTTTCATCGCGCAAATGACCCACCATGACGGCGGTGAATCGCCGGGCTGATTTGACTGCGGGCACCAGTCGCGGTGCCGATTGAAAAATCACGCGAACTTTGGATTGCAGCGCTTTGGGCAAGACGGCCAGACCCGCTTCTTGCAGCACCACCAGGTGGGTGGCCAGCTGCAACGACTGCTGGGCGCTGGTGTCAAACGCAATGTCGCGGTACAGGTCTGTGCCTGTCAAAACCAGAATGAGCGGTTTGCCAGGATGCTGCGCCGCCCAGGCATGAATGGACGCTGCCGACCGCCGGGCATGCAGCGCAATCATGGCATCTGCGTTTGTGTCGGTGGCTGTCCAGCCTTGGGTGACCGCAATGTCACAATGTTCAGACAAAAACTTCGCCCAGCGGTGTGCGGTATGCCAATTGCCATTGTTGGCGTGTGCCGTGGCTGGGCTGACCAGGACTATTTTTGACTTCAAATCAAGCACCTTTTAATGCCAACAGGGCCAGCGCGACCAGCACGTCGGGGCAAATCGATTCGCCCCTGATGCGCAGCGGCGACAAGGAGCTTTTGTCGCTGGCGCTGATGGATACGCGCAATCATACGCTGCACCTTTTTGCGCAATATCAAAAAGCACTTGAGCGCGTTAACTATGTTGTGCCGCAGAGTGAGTCGGTCAATCCGCCGCTGTGGGAGCTGGGTCATATTGGCTGGTTTCAGGAGTGGTGGATTGCGCGCAACATGCAGCGTTCGCTGGGCACGCGCTGCGAGCCCGACCACACGCGGCTGGCCAGCATCGAGCCCAACGCCGACCGCTGGTGGAACAGCAGCCATGTGGCCCACAGCACGCGATGGCAACTGGACTTGCCCAGCGCCAACAACATACGCGCCTACCTGCTCGACACACTGGAGAGCACGCTGGACCTGCTTGAAAAAGCCGACGACACAGACGATGCGCTGTACTTTTACCGGCTGTGCCTGTTTCATGAAGACATGCACAGCGAAGCGCTGGTTTATATGGCGCAAACGCTTGGCATTGCCTTTGACAAAGACATGGTGCAGGCCTTTACCCCCGCACCCATGACGCTGCGCGAGCCGTTGCTGGTACCGGCTTGCACATGGCAACTGGGCAGCAGCCATGAAAGCTTTTCATTTGACAACGAAAGACCGCACAACAGCGTTCACGTCCCCGAGATGGAAATAGACGCGCAGCCCGTGACAACCGCGCAGTATGTAGAATATGTCGAAGACG
>JANMIH010000273.1:0-9812 GCA_031375685.1 Polaromonas sp.
CACCACCAGTTTGCGGGTACGGGCCATGGGGTCCGTCTCGCGCTCGTTGATCTGGTTCACCAAGGTAAAAACGCTTTGCTCGATGAACTCGATCAAGCCTTCAAACATTTGCGCTTTGCTGGCGAAGTGGCGGTAAAGTGCGGCCTCACTCACCTCCAGCCTGGCAGCCAGAGCCGATGTGGTGATACGCTCGGCACCGGGCTGCTCCAGCATGGTCGCCAAAGCCTGCAAAATTTGCACGCGGCGCTCGCCAGGCTTGGGCCGTTTGCGCGCTGCGGCATCAGGTGCGATTGAGCCCTGCGGGGCGGTGTCGGCATCAAGCGCTAAATCGGACATGGTGGATTGAGAAATGAAGGATGTGTCAAACAGCTAAGAACGTGTACAAATGATTCTCTCACAGGGCTGTGACGCTTTTCACGCCATGCCGTGCGGGTTTTCCTGCTGAAGCGTCAGGCGCACACGCAGACCGCGCGCAGTTGCCTCGCCGTCGTGTGCATCACCCAGCACCAGTTGGGTTTTATGGACTCTGGCGATTTCATCAGCGATGGCCAGGCCCAGGCCATTGCCCTCGCCCGCCGTGCCCCGCAGCCGGTAAAAACGCTCCAAGGCTTTGGTTCGCTCTTCTGGTTGAATGCCGGGGCCGTCGTCTATCACCTCCAGGAATGCGCTGCCCAAAGGGTCTGGCAGCAGGCCGCAACGTATCGTGACCGTACCGCCAGCGGGTGTGTACTTGACGGCGTTGTCAACCAGGTTGCCCAGCAGCTCGCGCAGCAGCCATTCGTGGCCCAATGCCTGTGCGGGCTCGGCTTCCAGACCCAGGTCAATGCCTTTGAGCGTCGCGGCATCCAGATGCAGCGCCAGAATTGACTCGCACAAGTCTTTCAAGTCAACCCGCTGCATGGGCTGGGCAGCCACATTCAGGGCATCGGCTCGTGACAAAGCCAGCAGCTGGTTGGCCAACTGCGACGTGCGGCGGGTGGCGTTGCGCAGCTTGATGATTTTGTCGGCTGCCAGCGTGATGGCACCTTCACCGCCCTTGCCTTTTGACACTCTGGCGGCTTGCGCCCAGGCCTCAACCTGAGCCTGCAAGCCTGCCAGCGGCGTACGCAACTGGTGCGCTGCATCGGCAACAAAACGGCGCTGCCCTTCAGCTTGCGCATTGACCAGGCCAAACAGCCGGTTCAGCGCGGCCACCAGCGGCTGCACCTCGGCGGGAGTGCTGAGCGGGTCGATGGCGTTCAGGTCGCGCGGGCTGCGACGCTCCACAGCATCTGTCAGCTCATTCAAGGGCCTGAGCGCACGCGTCACCGCCCAGTTCACAGCAAAACCCGCCGCCAGCACCAGCACCAGATTGGGCAGCAGCACTTTGAGCCAAATCGAGCGCAGCCACTGCTGACGCGCGTCTGAGCCATCGGCCAGTTGCACAATCAGCTCGCCAGCGGCGGTCTCTGCCCGTTGTGCGGCGATGCGAAAAGTGATGCCGTTGTCCTCGATGCTGTGAAATTCGGGTTCGCGGGTGGCGGGCAGCACACTGTCAATCCACGCCTCGCCTGCCAAAAAGCCGCCCGCTGAATCTGAAATACGGAACCCGGCAGAACGGTTTTTGTCCCTGATGAAGTCTTCAATTTCAGGGGCCAGTAACAAGATAAGAGCGGTGTCTTCTTTTGAATCAACAGCCAACACAGAATCTGCCAGCAAGGGGATCAGTCGAACAAGCTGCTGGTCTTTTTGCAAGGCCACGTTGCCAGCTGTCTGGTAGTCAAAATACACATTGATCACCGCAAACAAGCCGAGCGGAAACAGCAACAGCAACAAGAGCCGGCGCTGCAAGCCCGACCGCATGGCTGCCGGGATCATTCAGCTCCGTTGCTGGCGGCTGCTCCGGCAATCTCCAGCCGATAGCCAAACCCGCGAATGGAGCGAACGCAAATGCCATGCGGTTCCAGCTTGCTGCGCAAGCGCGAGATGTAGACCTCAATCGCGTTGGTGGTGATTTCTTTGTCCCAGCCGGTCAGGGCTTGCAGCAGTTTGTCTTTGCTGGCCGGCTTGGGCGCGTTGATGAGCAGATACTCCATGACAGTCCATTCACGCGGGCCAAGCTCAATGAGCTGGCCGTTGGCACGCGCCTGGCGGTTGGCGGAGTCCAGCTCCAGGGCACCAAAGCTTAAAGTGGCACTGGTTGCCGCCTGAGAGCGGCGCAGCAAGGCACGCAAACGCGCCAGCATTTCTGGCAGCTCAAAGGGTTTGACCATGTAGTCGTCAGCACCCAAATCGAGTCCCTGAACCCGGTCTTGCAGGGCGTCCCGGGCGGTCAGAATCAGCACCGGCATGCTCACACCGCTTTTCCTGATGCTTTTCGTGAGGTCCAGGCCGTCCATTTTGGGCAAGCCAATGTCGATGATGGCGGCGTCGAATGTTTCAGTTTGCAAAACTTCTTCGGCGCGCTCGGCACTGCCGACCCAATCGACGGCATAACCCGCGTCACACAGCCCCAGCTTGATACCGCTGGCCACCATCACGTCGTCTTCAACTAAAAGTAATCGCATGGGACACAAGCATAGTGGTGCGCATGGTGGCTATTCATCGGGGATTACACCAGCGACCGCACGGCACAACAGGCGAGCGCCAGAAAACCGCCAGGCTCAGTGACTGCGAATCATGGTGCCAAAGGCCTGTTCGCTCAAAATCTCGAGCAGCAGCGCATGTGGTACCCGACCGTCAATGATGTGAACAGAATTGACGCCGCTTTTAGTCGCGTCCAGCGCGCCCGCAATTTTGGGCAGCATGCCGCCAGAAATCGTGCCATCCGCAAACAGCTCGTCAATCTCTCGTGCCGTCAGATCGGTCAACAACTTCCCATCTTTGTTCAGCACACCGGGAATATTGGTCAGCAGCAGCAGCTTTTCAGCTTTCAACACCGTAGCCAGCTTGCCCGCCACCACATCTGCATTGATGTTGTAGCTCTCATTGTCTTCACCAAAACCAATCGGGCTGATGACGGGAATAAAGGCGTCGTCCTGCAAGGCTTTGACAACGCTCGGGTCGATGCTGACGATGTCGCCCACAAAACCCACGTCGTGCTCTTTGCTGGGGTCTTTGCTGTCTGGCATGCTGAGCTTTTTGGCACGAATGAGTCCGCCATCACGCCCTGTCAGACCGACCGCCTTGCCACCAGCCTGATTGATAAGACCCACAATGTCCTGCTGGACTTGACCGGCCAGTACCCACTCCACAACTTCCATCGTCTCTTCGTCCGTGACCCGCATGCCCTGGATAAATTCGCCTTTTTTACCCAGACGGTTCAAAGCTGTTTCAATCTGCGGCCCACCGCCATGCACCACCACAGGGTTCATGCCCACCAGCTTTAAAAGCACCACGTCCTCAGCAAAGTCAGCCTGCAACGCAGGATCTGTCATGGCGTTGCCACCATATTTGATGACCAGCGTTTTGCCATGAAACTTGCGGATGTAAGGCAACGCCTGCGCCAGGATTTCGGCTTTGTCGCGGGGGGAGATGTGGGACAGGTCTGGGTCGGTGGCAGATGTATTGGTCATAGCGGAGTATTGGTCATAGCGGTGTATTTTGGGTTCAAAAACCTATTCGAATTGTGCCGTAAAGCTGCAAAACTACAGCTTTCGCAAAAAATCTCGCGCCGTGATGGCCAGCCCTTCGTCCACTGACAGGGGGGGCGCCCAATCCAAAAGCTCACGAGTCTTAGCAATATCTACTTGAAGCGAACCACACAACCGCTGCGCAAAGTCGCGCTTTCCAAGCAGGTTGGCTGCCGCAGCCAAAACAGTTGGGGGCACAGGCAAAAGCCGGGCATGTTTGCCCAGCGCTTTGGCAGTACGCCGCAATAAGTCTGGGGTAGACAGGTCCTCGCCATCACTGACTAAAAAAACCTGGTTTTTGGCTGCTGGATGATCCAGACAAGTCGTTATCAAACTCAGCAGATTGTCTAGCCCCACGAGACTGCGCTGGTTGTTAATCAAGCCACACGGCAAAGGCAATCCGCGGTGCAGCCACTGCATCATCTTCAAAAAATTGGCTCTGACACCCGGCCCGTAGATCAACACAGGCCGGATGATGACAACTTCTAGCCCCGTTTTTTTTGCCAGTTCAAGCAGCGCCTGCTCCGCCTGAAACTTGGACACGCCATAGGCATCTGCCGGCGCAGGCATGTCATCAGCGCTGAAAGGGCGACCCGGCTGCGTTGCCTCGCCGTTGACCTTGACTGAGCTGACAAACACAAATCGGCGTACGCCTGAATCAGCTGCCTGCCGCGCCAAATGCAATGTACCCAAAACATTGACACGTCGAAACTCTGCAAGCGCATCGGACGCTGTTTCGTGCATCACATGGACACGTGCGGCAAGATGCACCACAGTATCTACCCCCAGCAGCGCCGCCCGCCAGGAATTGTCAACACCTAAAGCCCCTGTAAAAACAGATTCTGCATTGGCAGATTCAGCCGCCTGGCCCAGCCGCCGAAATGCTGCGCGAACAGGCCGCCCCGACTCCCCCAGGTGATGCGCCAGACGCTGGCCAACAAAGCCAGATGCGCCGGTTACCAGCACGCGGGGCCTCAAGGCATTATTCATCGGGCCGGCCAGCACCCCATGCAATGGCAACCGCAATCAACGGCAGATAAGCAACCACTGCCAACGCTACAGCCCACTGCGGGAACCGCGTACACAAAAATGCGATAGGCAGCAACCACAAAAGATTAACGGCTAGATACATCAGCGTTACGCGGCTGTGGCTGCCAAACTTGCGGGCCAAGCGCTGATAAAGGTGCGTGCGGTGCGCTTCATGCCAACGCTCGTTGTTAAGCATGCGGGTGATGAGGGTAATGGTCGAATCCGTGGCAAATGTAGCGCCTAATATGGCCCACATCGCCAAGCCTGTTGCCACGGGTATCAGTTCATTTCTGATGGTCAAAAGACCAAAGGAAAGCAACATAAAGGCAAGGTAATTACTGCCTACATCACCCATGAAAATTTTAGCTGGCGACCAATTCAAGATTAAAAACCCTGCTGTCGCCCCAGCCAAACACAACATCCAGACGATGATGGGGTCAGCAATAACGCCATGTCGGAGCCCGACCAAAAGCACTGCGCCGGCCAGCAACATAAAAATGGTTTGCATGCCAGCAAGCCCATCAATACCATCCATAAAGTTGAACAGATTGATCCACCACACGATGACCAACAACAGGAAAGCATAAATAAGTGTGCGGCTTAACCATGCGTCAACAAAGCGCTGCATTTCAGGCAGGCCCCCCAAAACAAAAAGCAGGCTGACAGCCAACACCACCTGGATACCCAACCGCCAGCGCGCTGGCATGGGTCTGCGGTCATCGTGCAAACCCACACCAGCTAGCACGCAAGAAATGACAAGCACCACAAACAGATACCAACTCAGAGGCTCAACCGCCAAAAGATATAGTCCCACAAGCGAGCCAGCAGCGACCAACCCAATGCCGCCGCCGCTGGGCGTGGGTGTCTGGTGCGATGAGCGGTGATTGGGGTTGTCTAACAGTTCCCATCTGCGTGCCAGTTTGATCACCACCAAACAGCACAGGAAAGTCAAAGCAGCCGCGGCAAAAGGCAAAAAAGTAATCACCAGCACACATCTATCCTGAAACTACACAGACACCGCACTGAACCTAACAATTCCATACAAGACACCAAATATAAAGAAAGTTAACTTAACCGGATTCCAAAAGGCTTGGACTGCGCATAAGCAGATGTGTTACAGGGCTCTGCCATTACCAAGCCGACTTAATAAAAACTGCTGTTGGTAAAAATTTAGCCAAGCATCCACCAGAGCATCTTGCGAAAAATATTTTTCAGCCCGCATGCGACCGTTTGCACCCATCTGCTGGCGCAATAAAGGCTGATCAGCCAGCAATGTTAGCGCAGCGGCTAGGGCATCAACGTCTTTAACTGGCACTAACAAACCAGTTACGCCATCCACCACAGCATCGGTTACACCATAAATTCTCGAGGCAACGCACGGCAGCCCGCTAGCTGCAGCCTCAATCAGCGACAGTCCAAAGCCCTCGCGATAGCTGGCAAGGCAAAAGATGTCTGCGGCAGCCATGTAATTTTCGGGCTCCGAGGTTAAGCCTACGACCTGGACTCGGTCCCGGTAGGCACCTAGCAAGGCCAGCGCCGGTTGCAACGCACCCTCGTCGGGCCCCACCAGCAATATGTGAAGTCCGTTATGGCTCGGGGCAAGTAGCGTAAAGGTCTCAGCCAGTTCAAGTACGCCTTTTTCGGCGTGCATGCGCCCCATATAAAGCAGCAACACCGCGCCGACCGGCACGCCCAGCGCAGCGCGGACCTCGTCGCGCATGCGCCGTTGCGGCGCAAAACGCGAGGTATCGACACCGGCCACAGAGCCCGCGCCGAGAACATGCAGGCGACTTGGTGCAGCGACCATTTGCTCGACCAGAAAGTAGCGCTGCGACGCACTGTCAACCAGCAACGCGCTCGCACAAGCCGCCAGCAGCCAGTCGAGTCTGCGCAGCATCCAGCGCATCGCACCGCTGCGTGTGGCCCAAACCTGCCCAGTGAAAGTATGGATCCGCATAGGGATGCCGACCAGCCACGCCGCCATCATGGCTAACAGGCCAGCTTTCGGTGTCAGGCTGTGCACGATGTCGTAGCGCTGGTCGCGGAACAACCTGAGCAAAGCAAACAGCGACAACAGGTCGCGCAGCGGCGAGATCGAGCGTGTTATGTCGAGATCGACAATTTCGACAGTGTCTAAGATTTCTGCTGTAATCGGCCCGGCGCCAGCGTTGACAACTACTGTGACCTTGTCACCGCGGGCCAGCAAGGCACGTATTGTCGGCGCCACAAAGGCGTTAAGGACGAACGGCGTGGTCAGTACAAAACAGATTCGCATGATCAGGTCCGTTGTAGATGGCTAAGCTCCAGCCCGCCAAGGATACGGGTCCACTCCTCGCCCACGCCAACGTCGAGCTGGCCGCGACCTTGAACCGCGTCTGCGCCAAAAGTACGCTGAAGCAAGTCCAGGCCAGACTTCGCAAAATAGGCCAGCAACGCCAGCATGGCCTGCCGCCACATCGCCGATGCGCCGAATAGACGCCACTGCATTGTGAGCATCGCGCGCCGGGTGGCGGCAAGTTTGACCCAGTTGACACTGGCGCGGATACGGTAGGCCAGTACTACCCGGTCTAACGCCAGGAAGCGACTTTGCCGATAAGTGCGCAACAACAGTTCCTGGTCCTCGCAAAAATATGGCGCAGGCTCGGCGTAGCGATGCTTGAGAAACCACTCAATCCGCCCCATCCAGGCGGGATGCGGAAAAACAAAACCACGCCAGGGTTGCGCACAAATCTCCGCATGCGAACCGGCAAAAGCAAACACGCCGGTATGGCCGTTGTTCTCGTCAATGATGATGGCGCGGCCAGCAACCACGTCCAGCCCCGGGTCGGCCTGCAAGGCGTCCACCTGCAAGCGCAGGCGCTCAGGATAGGACACATCGTCCTGGTCCATGCGTGCGAGGAATTGGCCGATAGCCATTGCACAGGCCTCGTTGAGGCGTACCGCGAGGCCCTTGTTCTTGCCATCGCGGAATATCCTGATCCGCGGGTCGCGGATGTCGGCAATGGTCTGTAGCGCATTGTCGGTCGACCCGTCGTCAATGATCAGCAATTCCCATCGTTCAAAGGTCTGGGCGACGATGGACAGCACGGCCAGGCGCAAATGCGCACCGGCGTTGTAGATCGGCATTGCTACAGTCACCACTACCCCTGCGCTGTCGAGGTGCCGCAAGCTCATACACGCGTCCCAACCAACTCACGAAATAAGGACTCATAGCGCGCGGACACCTTTTCCCAGGTGAATTTTTCGCGCCAATTTTTCCTGCCAGCATCCGCGAGTTCGCGCAACAGTTCCGGCTCAGTCATAAGCTCAGTCATCTTTTGCCCCAACACCGTCTCATCGACTCGGGTGTACCCGCGCGCGTCGCGCACTGACGGGCAGTCCAGGCCAGCACCCGTCCATTCAGAGATTTCGAGCGCATTGCCGACGTCTACCGTGAGGAACGGCGTTCCCGCAGCGACCGACTCGAACAGTACCAGTGGCGAATATTCGATGTTGGACGCAAACACAAACAGGTCTGCCGCCATAAAGGCCTGGACCAGTTCTGACCTCGAAAGATCAGTGATCAATATCGTTTTTCCAGCGCGCGCCTGGTTTACGGCATCGGCGATGCTCCTTGGTGTCGAGCTTGTGCCGCGCAGCTTGGCGAGTACCTGACGCAGCGCCTGCCGCAGTCCGTGGGTCTTCACAAGTCCGCCGAATTTTCCGACCAGCGACACGAAGCCACGCTCAAGCCGCTGAACCTCATTGCCGTTGAGTACCAGCACCGCCTGCCGCCCCTGGGGCAGACGCATTGCAGCAAACGCGCCCGCAAGCTCCTGATGCCCCTTGAGCCCGGTAAAGCTGCCTACCGTGAGGAACACAAAGGCATCTTCATCAATCCGGTGACGACTGCGAAAATCAGAATCGCGGGGCACCTCAAACTCCAGCTCATTGGCGCCGTTAGGCAAGATCAGAAGCTTGTCCAGGCCTGCTGAGCGCGCAAAATCGATATCACG
The DNA here is from genome assembly GCA_031375685.1 of Polaromonas sp. Lineage (GTDB taxonomy): Bacteria > Pseudomonadota > Gammaproteobacteria > Burkholderiales > Burkholderiaceae_C > Polaromonas. The sequence goes on from JANMIH010000273.1 coordinate 8,636, forward strand.
ATAGCTGGTAGCATTAAAAATAAGGCGGTCGAACTTCGCGAGTACTGACGCGATCTGGCTGAAATAAGTCCTGTAGCCGGGCTCATAAAGACCTGAAAAACCACAGGGTACAAACACCTTCGCAAACCCGATGTCATCGAGTACCAGCCAAAGCGCGTCGAAAGTCCATTGCTGCGCCGCATAGATCATGACGACATCGAAGTCACCGTCCCGGACAAAACGCTGATAGCACTCAACCTCGCCCACCAATCCCGTTACCCCGTTGCCGGTCACGTCGAAACCACGAATGGCGACGCCATTAAGCGTATCGACATCACGATTTGGCAGGCGACTGGTCGCCACGGTCACCTCATGACCACGCCCGACGAGACGCTCGGCGATCTGGCGTATGACTTCCTGTACTCCGCCGACGCTTGGATAATAAAACTGGCATGCGAACAGGATTTTCACGATTGATGTTTTCCAGAAAATTGGCGCACGAGCGCACGAGTTCGCACGCCAATGCGACCTTTCACTATTTTCCCCGGTAACCCGCCAAGCCTGTAGTCAAGCTGACGCCAGCGTATCTTACGAACCAGCGCGCGCGAAGATTCAGCGAAAGCTTCGGTCGTCACCCCCGATGCAGCGACCGAACCAATCGCGCGTTCCAGAACGATTCTCAACTTGTTACCGTCGAACTTCAAGGGCACATGCACATAGTCGCCATGGTACAGCGCAGGTAACGCCATGACCTCGGGCAAATCGACAGGTTCGCCAGAAGCCAGGGCAATGTTCTCGGCGCTGATTTTTTCTACATTTTGCAGAAACGGATTGTTGCCCGTCCGTGACATGCTTCGCGCGACTTCACGGTACACCATTAGCACCTCCGGCAGGTTAGCCATCTGGCAGTGTCGCATGATCCGCGACCACAACTCATAATCCTCCGGCGGCTGACGCGAACGCGACGGGCCTCGCCGAAGGCGACGCGGCGTGGGAGCAGCGCGGCGACAAGTCGAAGCTCGTCGAGGCGCTGGCCAAGTGGGAAGCGGTCTACGAGAAGGCGCCGACCGCCGAGCTCGCAGCCAAGCTCTCGCGTGGCCACTACCTGCTGGGTGACGGCTACTTCGCGCTCGAGAGCAACGCCGAAGCGCGCGACGCGGAATACCAGAAGGGTCTCGACTGGGCGACCACGGCGCTG
>JANMIH010000288.1:0-2455 GCA_031375685.1 Polaromonas sp.
CGCGCTGGCGGTAGAAGCCGTGGCGCTGATGGAGCAGCACAGCATCACCAGCGTGTTGGTGGTGGATGCGTCAGGCAAATTGTGCGGTGCATTAAACAGCAATGACCTTTTGAGAGCCAAAGTAATATGACGGCAGTTCTCAATTTCCCGCCCGAGCTGCTGCTCAAAGCCCAAGGCATCCAAGTCGCGTTTTTTGATGTCGATGGCGTGCTGACCGATGGCGGCCTTTATATGTCTGAACACGGCGAAACCCTCAAGCGCTTCAACACGCTGGACGGCCATGGCTTGAAAATGCTGCAAAAAGCGGGCATCACGCCCGCCGTCATCACCGGGCGCGACAGCTTTCCGCTGCGCAACCGGCTGGCCGCTTTGGGCATTACCCACGCCCATTTCGGCACCGAAGACAAGCGCCCTGCCGCCGAGGCCACGCTCAAGGCTCTGGGTCTGGCTTGGGCCCAAGCCGCCGCCATGGGCGATGACTGGCCAGACTTGCCCGTCATGCAACTTGCGGCATTCAGTTGCGCACCGGTCAACGCGCACCCCGAAGTCAAAGCCATGGCTGACCACATCACGACAACCCAAGGCGGGCATGGCGCAGCGCGTGAGTTGTGTGACCTGCTGTTGGTGGCCAGTGGCCGCTACGCACAACTGCTTGAGGCATACCGCGCATGACACTCTCACTGAGTTTGCTGCACAAACCCTGGCGGCGCGCGCTGCGCACTTGGGACCAGGTGTCCATTTATCTGCCCATCGTGCTCATGGGTGCGCTGGCGCTCGGCACTTACTGGCTGGTGCGCAACTCGCCGGTGTTCAGCGCCCAAAAAGCAGCGCAAGCTGCCAAGCATGACGTTGACTATTTCATGCGCAAGTTCACCATGAAATCGTTTGGTGAGGTCGGCCAGCTTAAAAGCGAAATTTATGGTGTCGAGGGGCGGCATTACCCTGCCAGCGACACGCTGGAGATTGACCAACCGCGCATTTTGTCGATCAGCGACGCGGGTCGGCCCGTCACGTCCACCGGTAACCGCGCCCTGAGCAATGGCGATGGGTCCGAGGTGCAGCTCTTCGGCAATGCCCGCGTGATTCGTGAAGCTGTCGCGGGCACTGACGGCAAGGTGCTGCCACGCATGGAGTTCCGCGGCGAGTTTTTGCATGCCTTCGTCAATGAAGAGCGGGTCAAATCGCATTTGCCCGTCACGCTGATTCGTGGCGCAGACCAGTTCAGCGGCGACACCTTCGCATTTGACAACCTGACGGGCATTGCTGTGCTTAAAGGCCGTGTCAAGGGCCAGTTGATGCCCGGATCGGTCAGCCAATGAAGCCGCTGGTGTTCATCACCGGTGCGTCCAGTGGGATTGGCCAGGCGCTGGCGCTCAGGTTTTACCAGGCGGGTTATCGGTTGGCGCTCGCAGCGCGCCGCACGCAAGAGGTTAAGTCGTGGGTTGAAGCAATGAATATGGGCGCAAACAGCTATGAAATATACAGCGCCGATGTGGCTGATAGCAACAGTATCGTGACAGCTGGCCAAGCCTGTATCGCCAGCCAGGGTGTGCCGGACGTGGTCATTGCCAACGCTGGCATCAGCATTGGCATCGACAGCGCCATACGCGCCGACCTGGACGTGATGGCGCGCACCTTTGCCACCAACAACATCGGCGTGGCGGCGACTTTTCACCCGTTTATTGAAGCCATGGTGCAGCGCGGCTCGGGGGCGCTGGTGGGCATTGGCAGCGTGGCCGGCATTCGCGGGCTGCCCGGCCACGGCGCGTATTGCGCCAGCAAGGCAGCCGTGATTGCTTACTGTGAAAGCCTGCGCGGCGAGCTGAAGGCTTCAGGCGTGAAGGTCGTCACCATCTGCCCGGGCTACATTGACACCCCCCTGACGCAAAAAAACAGCTACAGCATGCCGTTTTTAATGCCGCCCGAAGCGTTTGCTGATCAGGCTTTTGCGGCGATTGAAGTGGGTGCCAGCTACAAGGTGATCCCCTGGCAAATGGGCGTCGTTGCCAAGCTGCTGCGCCTGCTGCCGAACGCGCTGTTTGACAAAGCGCTGGCAGGCCGGGCGCGCAAACCGCGCCAGGCGGATTGATTCTTGGTGCTGCTAAATTAGGAGCTGCTTGCGCCCGTAAGTATTGGGCTGGAGCCTGTTTAGGACGTTAAAAAGGCCTCAAAACCAGCGTTTTGAAGCCTTTTTAGCTCAGCCTGAAGTGATTCAGGCTGAAAGAGGTTGCAAGGGCTTAGTAGCCGCCGCGTCCACCACCGCCGCCGCCTGACCGGCCGCCGCCAGCACCGCCGCCGCCGTACGGGCTGCGAAAACCGCCGTCGCCACCACCGCCGCCTGAACGACCTCCGCCTCCGCCGCCGCCACCAGAACGGTCACCGCCACCGCCACCGCCGCCGCCGTAGCCGCCACCACCAGAACGGTCACCGCCACCACCATAACCACCGCCACCAC
>JANMIH010000295.1:0-4000 GCA_031375685.1 Polaromonas sp.
CCAAGGCTGCGCTCTGTGGCGGCAACAACCGCGCTACCGCTCTGTCTTTGAATGTCTGTCCGTATCGTGCCATTTCCATCTTTCATCGCCGCCCCAGGTTCTTGGTTCTATTGAGGCGACAACTAGTCTGACACAGGGGGCGCCCCAATCACGCAGGGCGGGATTGAATTGAGGCTTCAGGCTGGTAATGTAGACAGGATCGAATCAATCGTCATAGGTGTGCGCTCATTGGCTACTACTCGCGATGTCTTGGCAGAAGTAGGGCTTCTGGGTGCGTCTACCGGCAATCAAGTATCTATGTCGCCAACCGCCTGCCCAGGCCTGCACTTTTGCTTCTGTCAAACCTGATTTAAGGGTAAGTAACTTCCCTCGGTCAGGCATGAATAAAGCTGCATAACATGTAAGTTTGGGTCCAGGTACTGGTTTACAGAAAGGTTTTTATGCATTCACTTTCAAAAATATTTTTCATCTTGCTGTCGGCCAGCTGCTTTCAGGCCAGCGCACAAGAACGCTACACCCCTTCGCCGACTGGCGACGAAATCACCGACAGCAAAACAGGGTTGATCTGGCAGCGCTGCGCTGAAGGCATGAGCTGGACCAAAACCGCCTGCATTTGGCAATCAGGGTCAGGCTGCAGCGTTGGCCAAGTACAAGGCCACAAAGGACAAACCCTGGCGTTTGCCGACACTGCAGGAGTTGAACGGCATTCTTGCGGTACGTGAGATTGATGTGGGCAAGGCGGCCATTGACCCCAAGGCTTTTCCGGCATCGCCCATTGCACGCTACTGGACCAGCACCTCAGTCGGGCCCAGCTACTTCATGGTGGTCGGCTTTGGCGAAGGCCATTCAGGCGAGGGCGAACGTAACTCACCCGGCGCAACCCGCCTGGTTCGTGACGCGAAATCCTGAGCGAATTTACGCTTCAGCCACCTGCAACACCAGCTTGCCAAAGTTTTCGCCATTGAACAGCTTGAGCAGTGCCTCAGGGAAGTTTTCAATGCCCTGCACCACGTCTTCTTTGCTTTTCATTGTGCCCGCTTTGAGGTAGCCCGCCATTTCAGCCACGCCCAGATGGTAGCGGTCGGCGTAGTCAAACACCACAATGCCTTCCATGCGTGCGCGGTTCACCAGCAATGACAGGTAATTGGCAGGGCCTTTGACAGGTGTGGTGTTGTTGTACTGGCTGATGGCACCGCAAATGATGATGCGGGCTTTGCGATTGATTTTGGCCAGCACCATGTCAAGGATTTCGCCGCCGACATTGTCAAAATAAATGTCCACGCCGTTCGGGCAGTGTTCTTTCAGGCCCTTGCGTACATCTGAATTTTTGTAGTCAATGCAGGCGTCAAAACCCAGCTCGTTCACCACCCACTCACATTTCGCCTGGCCACCCGCAATACCCACGACGCGGCAGCCCTTGAGCTTGGCGATCTGGCCGACGGTCTGGCCAACCGCACCTGCCGCACCAGACACCACCACCGTTTCACCCGCCTTGGGCATACCGACTTCGGTTAACCCAAAAAAGCCTGTCATACCGGGCATGCCCAGCACATTGGTCCAGGTGGTCAGCCCCAGGCGCGGGTCAATTTTGAAGATGCCGCTGCGCATGATGTTTTCTTGGCTAATCAGGCAATATTCCTGCACGTCCACCCCGGCGTTGACGTAGTCGCCCACGGCAAAGGCCGGGTTGTTGGACGCCATCACCTGGCCCACGCCACCAGCGCGCATCACGGCATTGATCTCCACTGGCGGGATGTAGCTTTTGCCTTCGTTCATCCAGCCGCGCATGGCCGGGTCCAGCGACAAGTACAGCGTTTTAACCAGCACACCGCCTGGGCCGGGCTCGGCCACGGCTTCTTCAGTAAAGCGCCAGTTGTCACGGGTGGGCAGGCCAACAGGACGGCTGGCCAGACGGACTTGGTGGTTTTTGAGGGCGGCGAGGGCGGTCATGGGGTGTCTCCTTGAAATCAAAAATGTTCAATATCGTAGCCGTGCCGGGCTCACCTGGCAGTCGCGCAAGCGATTGAGTCTGCTGCTTGGCGGTGCCGATTTTCGGTTTATGCTTTGACGATGAAACTTCACTCCTATTTTCGATCGTCTGCTTCCTTTCGCGTTCGCATTGCGCTTGAACTCAAAGGCCTGCCCTACGACTATGTTGCCGTTCATATCGCCCGGGGGGACCATAAAAAACCGCCTTATGTGGACTTGTCTGCCGACACACTTGTGCCGCTGCTGGAGGTCGATGGCCAGCAGTTGTCCCAGTCCATGGCCATCATTGAATACCTGGACGACAACCACCCTGCGCCTGCGCTGCTGCCTGCAGACAGCCTGGGTCGCGCCAAGGTACGCGCACTGGCGCAATCCATTTCCTGCGACATTCACCCCATCAACAACCTGCGTGTTTTGAAGTACCTCGTCAAAGAACTGAAGGTAGAAGACGAAGCCAAATCCGCCTGGTATCGCCACTGGTGCCGAGAAGGTTTGGTGGCCTTTGAAAAGCAGCTTAACCAGTTGCCCGCATCCACCTTTTGCTATGGCAATAAGCCCACTTTGGCCGACTGCTGTCTGGCGCCACAAATTTTTAACGCCAAACGGTTTGACACAGACCTGAGCGGATTGCCGCGCACGATGGCGGCTTTTGACGCGTGCATGGCGCTGCCGGCTTTTCAGAAGGCCCAGCCCAGCGCTTGCCCGGACTTTGAGGCTTGAAGAACCCTGATTGGCTAATACCCGACTGGCCCGCACCTGCCAATGTGCAAGCGGTCTTCACCACGCGGGCTGGCGGCTTCTCAACTGCACCCTGGGACAGCCTGAACCTGGGCGATCACGTGGGCGATGTGCCCGAGCATATAGCGGCCAACCGGGCCGCGCTGCAAGAAGCCATTATCAGCCGCCCGATTTTTTTAAAGCAGGTTCATGGTGTGGGTGTCAAACAACTCAGCCGTACAACCGCAGACGGCACGGTTGCCGATGCCTGCGTGACCATTGAGCGCGGTGTGGCTTGCACCATCATGGTGGCGGACTGTTTGCCTGTGCTGTTGACCAACACCGATGGCACTGCGGTAGCGGCGGCGCACGCGGGCTGGCGCGGGCTGGCGGGGGCCGATGCACGCGGCGATTTGAGCGAAAAAGGCGAGAAAATGGGTGTTTTAGAGTCTATTTTTGCTGCTTTTCAGGCATCAAATAGGCCTCTAGACCAATCAAAACGGGCGCAAGCAGCTCCTGAAATAATAGCGTGGTTGGGGCCTTGCATTGGCCCGCAGGCGTTTGAGGTGGGTGCCGAAGTCAAAGCCGCGTTTGTGGCGAGCCAGCCCGGTGCGGCTGAATATTTCAAACCAGCCAGCCCAGGCAAGTACCTGGCAGACCTGGCAGGCCTGGCCAGGGCGCGCTTAGCTGCACTGGGCATCACGCAGATTTATGGCAATGACAGCACGGCAGCGTGGTGTACGGTGGCCAACCAGTCAAGGTTCTTTTCTCACAGGCGAGACGCTGGCGCTGTCGGCCATGGCGGCAACGGGTTCAAGACCACCGGCCGCATGGCTGCCTGCATCTGGCTGGCTTGAAATAACGTCAGCCCTTGTTGCTGCCAGCGCGTCGGCTTCCCGCTTTTTAATGGCCCGTTTGCGTGCTGGCGTGCCCATCAGGTAAGCCACCAGCCCGGCGGGGCCCACGCCGTACAAGAAAAACGTCACGATGGCGCCCAGCAGCGTGCCGGTGGTGTTGGTGGCCTCGGCCACACTCATCATGAGCACGACGTACATCCAGGCGATGATGACCAGGTACATATTTATCCAGGTTGTGTAGTGATGGTCAGGAATTTGCAGGCAAAGGCCACGATAATTAAGCAGTGTTCTAAAAAAGCGAGCGAGACAACATGAATTTTGACGCAAACTGGCAAAAAGCCGCCACACAGATGCAAGAAGCCTTCAAAGGCATGGTGACTCAGTTGCCGGGTGCATCACAAGGCACGCAGCAACCCCCCATTCAGTTTGACAACGCC
>JANMIH010000351.1:0-1737 GCA_031375685.1 Polaromonas sp.
TCGCCGTTGACTTCTTTCATCACCACGCGCGGCTTGGACACAGCCATCTCGAAGCCTTCACGGCGCATGTTTTCAAGCAAGATGGTCAGGTGCAGCTCGCCCCGGCCCATGACTTCAAAAATACCTTCCTCGTCGGTCTCGCTCACGCGCAGTGCAACGTTGTGTTGCAGCTCTTTTTGCAGACGGTCCCAAATCTGGCGGCTGGTGACGTACTTGCCTTCACGGCCAGCCAGCGGGCTCGTGTTGACGCAGAAGTTCATCGTCAGGGTTGGCTCGTCCACCTTCAACATCGGCAGCGGTGCAGGTGTCACCGGGTCGGTGATGGTCACGCCGATGCCTACACCTTCAATGCCGTTGATCAGCACAATCTCACCGGGGCCAGCCTCCGTGGCCTGCACACGCTCCAGGCCCTGGAAAGTCAGCACCTGGTTCACGCGGCCTTTGACAGCTTTACCATCCGGGCCTTCCATCACGACCACGTCCATCATCGGTTTGATGGTGCCCTGGCTGATGCGGCCAACGCCAATACGACCAACGAAGGTTGAAAAGTCGAGTGCGGAAATTTGCAACTGCAGCGGCGCGGCTGGGTCGCCCTTTTGCGGCGGCACGTGCTTCAAAATGGTGTTGAAAAGCGCCGACATGTCGGGGCCCCACTGCTCGTTGGGTGGACCTTCAACCAGTGACGACCAGCCGTTGATACCGGATGCGTACACGACCGGGAAGTCCAGCTGCTCATCGGTGGCACCCAGTTTGTCGAACAGGTCAAAAGCGGCGTTGACAACGAAGTCTGGGCGCGCGCCTGGCTTATCCACCTTGTTGACGACCAAAATTGGCTTGAGGCCCAAGGCCAGCGCTTTTTTGGTCACAAAACGGGTTTGCGGCATCGGGCCTTCTTGCGCGTCGATCAGCAGCACCACGCCGTCAACCATCGACAGGGCACGCTCAACTTCACCACCAAAGTCGGCGTGACCCGGGGTGTCAACGATGTTGATGTGTGTACCTTCCCAGGTCACGGCGCAGTTTTTGGCCAGAATGGTAATCCCGCGCTCTTTTTCAATCGCGTTGTTGTCCATCACGGTGTCGACGACTTTTTCATGTTCGGCAAAGGTGCCGGACTGGCGCAGCAGCTGGTCAACCATGGTGGTTTTGCCGTGGTCAACGTGGGCGATGATGGCGATATTGCGAATCTGTTTGATGGTCATGATGGACTTTCTTCTTAAAACTAAAACTTCAAAAAATCAAAACACTAATGTGCAGCTTGCAAAATGTCTTGCACTTCAATCGGTGACAAAAGGCGCTGGGGAATCAACTCATCAGCGGTGATGTGGGCAGAGCCCAAAAAAGCAATCGGGTCAGAGCCAAAAACCTGCACCAGCGCTGCGTCTTTACCCCACTGGCCTGGCGTGCCGCGGCGACGCAGGCCACTCAAGAAGCGCCCTGCATTGTCGGCATCCAATGTGACAGACGGGTAACTGGCGACCAGCGACTGCGGCGGCAACAGGTACGCATCGCGGCCCGATTCATCCATCGCTTCCAGCTCTGGCAGGGTGATGCATTGGTCAGCCGTGTAGCCGCCCGTTTCAATGCGGCGCAGCGAGCCAAGGTGCGCACCGCAGCCAATGGCTTCGCCAATGTCTTCACCGAGCGTGCGAATGTATGTACCCTTGCTGCACTTCACAATTGTTTTAATAGCTGCTTGCGCCCGTATGTCTTGGGCTAGAGTCATATTTAACTTAT
>JANMIH010000372.1:0-7542 GCA_031375685.1 Polaromonas sp.
GTTGGCTGGGTCGGGATGGGTTTCCATGAACAGGCCCGCAACACCCACCGCAACGGCAGCACGCGCCAGCACAGGCACCATTTCACGAACACCGCCGCTGCTGGTGCCCTGGCCGCCGGGCAATTGCACCGAGTGCGTGGCATCAAACACGATAGGCACAGCACATTCGCGCATGATGGCCAGCGAGCGCATGTCACTGACCAGGTTGTTATAGCCAAAGCTCACACCGCGCTCACAGGCCATGAAGTTGTCTTCTGGCAGTCCAGCTGCTTTGGCGGCAGCGCGCGCTTTAATGATGACATTTTTCATGTCGCCGGGCGCCATGAATTGCCCCTTTTTGATGTTCACGGGCTTGCCAGACAGCGCCACCGCGTGAATAAAGTCGGTCTGGCGGCATAGCAGAGCCGGGGTTTGCAACACGTCCACCGCAGCCGCGACCTGCGCAATCTGGTCTTCGCGGTGGATGTCGGTGAGAACGGGCACGCCTATGTCGCGTTTGACCCTGGCAAGAATCTCAAGTCCTTTTTCCATGCCCAGGCCTCGGTAGGCCGACTCGCTTGTTCGATTGGCTTTGTCAAAACTACTTTTGAAAATAAACGGTATGCCCAGGCTGGACGTGATTTCTTTGAGCGTTCCTGCGGCGTCCATCTGTAGTTGTTCAGACTCCACCACGCAGGGGCCGGCTATCAAAAAGAAAGGCTTGTCCAGCCCAACCTCAAATCCGCACAGCTTCATATCAAGCCACCACTTTCAGGGCTTTGCCCTCGAGCTGGTGGTCCAGCGTAGCCTTGATGTACGCATTGAACAGCGGGTGACCCGCCCACGGCGTGGACTTGAACTCAGGGTGAAACTGCACACCCACAAACCAGGGGTGAACGGCTTGTGGCAGTTCCACAATCTCGGTCAATTGCTCGCGTTGGGTCAGGGCTGAAATCACCAAGCCATTTTCACGCAGCTTGTCCAGGTAGTTGACATTGGCCTCGTAGCGGTGGCGATGGCGCTCGGTGACCACGTCGCCATAGATCTTGTGCGCCAGCGTACCGGTGGCCACGTCAGAGCTTTGCGCCCCCAGACGCATGGTGCCGCCCAGGTCTGATTTCTCGTCGCGGGTTTTGATGGTGCCGTCAGCGTCTTTCCATTCGGTGATCAAGGCAATGACGGGGTGCGGCGTAGTCGCATCAAACTCGGTGCTGTTGGCGCCTTTAAAGCCTGCCACATGGCGCGCAAATTCAATCGTGGCCACTTGCATGCCCAGGCAGATGCCGAGGTAGGGTACTTTGTTTTCACGCGCATATCGGGCGGCGCAAATTTTGCCTTCGACCCCTCGCACGCCAAAGCCGCCGGGCACCAAAATACCGTCAAACTTGGCAAGACGCGACACATTCGCGTCTGTGATGGTTTCGGAGTCAATGTACTCAATCACCACTTTGGCGTGGTTTTTCATACCGGCATGGCGCAGTGCTTCATTCAGTGACTTGTAGCTGTCGCTCAGGTCCACATACTTCCCCACCATGGCAATGTGCACCTCGTTTTTCGGGTGCGCGGTTTCATGCACCAGATCGTCCCAACGCTTGAGATTGGCAGGCGGTGTGTTCAGCCGCAGTTTGTCGCAAATCAGCCCGTCCAGGCCTTGCTCGTGCAGCATGCGCGGCACTTTGTAAATCGTATCCACGTCCCACATCGAGATCACGCCCCATTCGGGCACGTTGGAGAACAGCGAAATCTTGGCGCGTTCTTCATCAGGGATAGGACGATCAGCGCGGCACAGCAACACGTCGGCCTGGATGCCAATTTCACGCAACTGTTTGGCGGTGTGCTGGGTGGGCTTGGTTTTTAACTCGCCCGCAGCGGCGATCCACGGCACGTAGCTCAAATGCACAAACGCGGTGTTGTTAGCGCCCATGCGCAAGCTCATTTGCCGAACGGCCTCCAAAAAAGGCAGTGACTCAATGTCACCCACCGTACCGCCAATTTCAACAATCGCCACGTCTACTGCATCAGGCGTTTCAAAACCCGCGCCACGTTTGACAAACTCCTGAATTTCATTCGTCACGTGCGGGATGACCTGCACAGTTTTGCCCAGGTAGTCGCCCCGGCGTTCTTTTTCGAGCACGCTTTTGTAGATTTGCCCGGTGGTGAAGTTGTTGGCCTTTTTCATGCGCGTTTCAATGAAACGCTCATAGTGACCCAAATCAAGATCGGTTTCTGCGCCGTCGTCGGTCACAAACACCTCACCGTGCTGAAAGGGCGACATGGTCCCTGGGTCTACATTCAGGTAGGGGTCGAGCTTGATCAGGGTGACTTTGAGGCCTCGCGATTCAAGCAACGCAGCTAAAGAGGCTGAGGCGATTCCCTTGCCCAGGGAAGACACCACACCGCCGGTGACGAAGACAAATTTGGTCATTTTTGGCACAGACTGGCGTCTGCTCAGGTGGGAAATGTTGATTATAGGCGCTGACTCTTTTGCGTCCTGCATCGTTTGCGAACTGATACATTGCGGGGCATGACTTCTTCAACACATTTTGCTGAAACAACCGAGGCGCCTGAACTGGGCGGCAAACACATCGTTTTAGGCTTGTCGGGCGGTATCGCCTGCTACAAAGCCGCTGAGCTGTGCCGCGCGCTCATCAAGGCTGGGGCTACCGTGCAGGTGGTGATGACCGAGGCTGCTGAGCAGTTCATCACGCCCGTCACCATGCAGGCTTTGAGTGGCCGCCCGGTGTTTACCAGCCAGTGGGACGCTAGAGAAGCCAACAACATGGCGCATATCAATTTGTCGCGAGAAGCCGATGCGATCGTGATTGCGCCGTGCAGCGCCGACTTCATGGCCAAGTTGCTGCATGGCCGGGCTGACGATTTGCTCAGTTTGATGTGCCTCGCCAGGCCGATCAACACGGTGCCTCTTCTGATTGCCCCAGCCATGAACCGCGAAATGTACGCCCACCCGGCCACCCAGCGCAACCTGGTGCAACTGCAAAGCGACGGCGCGACCGTGCTGGGCGTGGGCAGCGGCTTTCAAGCCTGCGGTGAGACGGGGGACGGCCGCATGCTGGAGCCCGATGAACTATTAGAGGACATCATTGCCTTCTTCACGCCCAAGGTTTTGGCTGGCCAACGCGTCTTGGTAACGGCTGGGCCGACGTATGAGGCCATCGACCCGGTGCGCGGCATCACCAACCTGTCGAGCGGCAAGATGGGTTTTGCCATTGCGCGTGCAGCGCGTGAGGCGGGTGCCGACGTGACGCTGGTGGCTGGGCCGGTCAGCCTCGCCACGCCCCGTGGCGTGAGCAGAATTGACGTTAAATCAGCATCAAATATGCTGGAAGCCGTTAATATACTTGCGCAAGCAGCTACTTTATTTATAGCAACTGCGGCGGTGGCAGACTGGCGGCCAGATGCGCCGTCAAACCAGAAAATCAAAAAAGATGGTTCGGGTCAAACGCCGCAATTGGCTTTTGTTGAAAACCAGGACATTCTGGCCACTGTTGCCCAATCCGCCGCAGCCAAAAGCGGCAGCTTGTTTTGCGTAGGTTTTGCCGCTGAAAGCCACGACCTGCATGACAACGCCCAGGCCAAGCGCCTGCGTAAAAACGTGCCCCTGATGGTCGGCAACATCGGCCCCGACACCTTTGGTCAAGACCACAATGCGCTGCTGCTGGTTGACAGCCACGGCACGACTGAAATGCCTCGTGCCAGCAAGCTTGCGCTGGCGCGGCAACTGGTCAATGAGATTGCCAACCGCATGAAGAAACCACAATGAAAATCGACATCAAAATCATCGACTCACGCCTTGAAGGCAACCTGCCCAACTACGCCACACCCGGCAGCGCTGGGTTGGATCTGCGGGCTTGTTTGAGCGAGCCCTTAACCTTGGCTGCCAACGCCTGGCAACTCGTGCCCACAGGTATCGCGATTTACCTGCACAACCCCAACTACGCCGCTCTCATCCTGCCGCGATCGGGGCTGGGTCACAAGCACGGGATTGTGCTGGGCAACTTGGTCGGGTTGATTGACAGCGACTACCAAGGCCAGTTGATGGTCAGCGCCTGGAACCGCAGCGATGTGCCTTTCACCATCGAACCGATGGAGCGCATTGCCCAGCTGATGATCGTGCCCGTGGTGCAGGCTGAGTTCAATGTGGTGCAAGACTTTCCCGCGAGTGAGCGCGGGGAGGGTGGGTACGGGTCTACTGGGAAGAAGTAGAGTAAAGATACTGCTATGCGCTTGAGTGCAGCATGAACCCTCAACTGCAATCTTGCAGTTGACAACATCGGAATTGATATGACATTGACTGAACTTCTTATTTCTATAGTTCCTACGCTTGCACTTTTGATCGCATCTATCTTTCTGGTCAGCAAGTCAGGCATTTTTGAGCAGCGCGCGCACCGTAGGCGCGTTGAAGCTTTGCTAGAACGCATAGCCCAAGCGGTTGAAAAAACTAGCCGTAGCATCGAATAAATCACACCACATCTCATGCAGATTTCCCGACACACTTAGTTCAATCAACCCCCGCACGGCGACTGGGCCATGCGCTGCGGTTTTGGGGTGAAATCACGCGCGGGGTCGAAAAATGGGGCAAGCTGTCGCTTGGCCATTTTTTGTTTTGGTGTCAGCAGTGCTTCCGCGCGCCTTCCACCCCAAAGCCCGGTCGCATGACCCAATCACCGCGCTCAGTTAACTCGCGTTTAGAGCTGAATAGATCTAAAACATGCCTAAAACGCTAAAAATGGCAATTTTTCGGTGCTAAATACGACTGTAGACCAATAGATACGTGCGCGAGCAGCTCCTAAATTCATATTTCTTGTAGGTCGGGTTAGCGCAGCGTAACCCGACATTCGCCTCAAATCTTGCAAACCACGCTTGGCTGCCAACCCAGCTTGGTGGCTTTGCTTGCGAACTTCTTATCCAGAGTGACAAATTCGTGCTGTACAGGCGCTGCTGCCCACAACAGTGCATCAAACCAATCGACCCCGGCCTCTACCCCCGCCAGGGCTTGAAGTACGCGGCTTTCGTGCTCGAAGCGAAGGTTTTTCTGCTGCATCAGGCTTTTGGCATAGGCAACGACCTCAGACGGTTTGGCTTCGTAAACTGAGCCTAGAACAAAACCCATCTCGGCCAACGCCAGCAAAGGCACGTAGCAGGTATTTCCCTCAACGATGTCTTTTGCTTTAGCCGACAGCTTGGCGTTGTCGTTCAGGGCGTAGCGCAGCAAGATGTTGGTGTCGATTGTCAGCATTTGGCTCAGCCAGCCTGCTTGGCTGCGTTGCGTTGCGCCAGGTAATTGCGTTTGGCCTGGGCGGCTTGGGTGGGGCTGACTGGCTTGGCCAGATGGCCCAACATGCCAAATGCAGTGGCAGTTTTAGTAGACTCATGGCTTTGCAAGTGCGGGCGAATCGCGTCAGACACAAAACGACCTATGTTGCCGCGGCCAATTTGACTGTGCAGCATGGCATAGAGCTGGTCGTCGATGGATAAGGTGAGTTTTTGCATGCCAGTGATTATACGTATAAATAATTAATACACGTATCATTTCTAGTTTTTAATGCATTGACTACTGCACACGTGGCAAGTCATCAAATCCGGCACGGCGACAGGGCCATGCTCTGCAGATTTTGGGTGAAATCACGCGCGGGGTTGAAAGTGGGTCTAGCTGTCGCTTGGTCAATTTTTGTTTTGGTGTCAGCAGTGCTACAGCGCGCCTTTCACCCCAGGCCCAGTCGCAGGCCCCGATCAACGTGCGCATTGAGCGGATGCTGACCGCTATTAAATATAGAGCTGCTTGCGCCCGTATTTATTGGTCTGGAGGCCTAAAAAGCATCAGAAAAGGCCTCAAAATTGGTTTTTTTAGCCTCTCAGCAGTTCAAAATGCCCTTGTGAATGCCGGTTGAGGCCTTAAAGTGACGAAATTTAAGGGTTAAATATGCCTTTAACCCAATGAATACGGGCGCAAGCAGCTCCTAAAAGCATAGTATTTTAGGCTGTAGTCGGGCGCATGTTGAGGCTTTTTCCTGTCACACAACTGCCACTCAACTGACACAGGCGCGTCACCTCAGCTGCTCACAATCTCGGCATGCAAAAGACCAGAACGACTGTTATTGCCTCGAACTTTAACCAGCAGTGCTTGCGGATTCTGCGCTGCACCGCCAGTGCGCTTGCCAGCACGCCAGGTGGTTTGCGCTTCAAGCCGGGGGCGCGGCCTTGGCTGGAGGGGCTTCAAAGCATTCGGCCGACTCAGCCGATGGCCATCAAATGACCTCTCACCAGCAGCCCCGCCCCCGGGGCTTTTTTACAGCAAATTTTGCCTGCTATCCATTGATTGATTCGACAGAGATAACCACAAGGAGCCTGCCATGAAAGAACTGCCCAACCCCACCTTTGCCCTGTCCCCTGTGGCCATGCCACCTGTTTTACGGGGGTCACTTTGTCCAAGCGGTCAAGCTGTCATTTCCGATGTTGTTCAAAGGCCTGCCGTGGGGAAAATCTCGGTCAGCTGGGCCCGGCATCAAGACGAGGTTCGGGCAGCGCAGCGTCTGAGGCATCAGGTTTTCGCGGTTGAAATGGGCGCAACCCTGCCCGTCACGCTGGCTGGTCACGACATTGATCTGTTCGACGACTATTGCGAGCACCTGCTGGTGCGTGACGAGGCCAGCGGCGAGGTGATTGGTACCTACCGTGTGTTGACACCCACCCAAGCCAAGCGCGCAGGCAGCACCTACAGCGATACTGAATTCGACTTGACCCGCTTGCGCAGCTTGCGTGAGCGCATGGTGGAGCTGGGCCGCAGCTGTGTGCATGCAGACCACCGCTCTGGCGGGGTGATTTTGGCGTTGTGGGGTGCGCTGGCCGAATTCATGGCGCGCAACCAGCTGGACACCATGATTGGTTGCGCCAGTATCCCGATGCAGACGCCGGGGGCGAACAGCGGCCAAGCGGCTGCCAGCATCTGGCGGCAGGTCAAGCAAACGCATCTGGCACCGATTGAATACCATGTCACGCCGCGCTTGCCGTTACCGGTTGACAAGCTCGATGACTCGCTGACGATTGAGCCGCCTGCGCTGATTCGTGGCTATTTGCGCCTGGGCGCCAAGGTACTGGGCGCACCGGCCTGGGACCCTGACTTTAATTCTGCTGACTTGCCGATGATGATGCGGATTGCGGATCTGCCGCCACGCTATCTGAAGCATTTCATTTCACAACCGGTCGTCAAACCCGTCGCTGTGTGATGCGCACCATGTTTGACGCCTTGGGTTCAATGGGTGGCCAAAACGCCCATGAGCCACATGACTTCAATGTCGCCAAATTTGTGACCTATAAATTCCCGCGCAAACTCATCATGGTTGCCGGGTATGAAAACCACGCGGCAACCCTTGCGCGCACGCTTGAGCAGTTTCTGCACCACGTCGTTGTGCGCTTGCGGCCAGTTCCATTTTCGGCGCAGCTGCCAGCCATCAATGATGTCGCCGACCAGGTACAGGTTGTCGCTGGGGTGCGCCTTCAAAAAATCCAGCAGCGCTGTAGCCTGGCAACCGGGCGTACCCAGGT
>JANMIH010000412.1:0-3712 GCA_031375685.1 Polaromonas sp.
AGGTTGTTGGCTTTGATATAGTCCCACAGCTTTTTAATCACCTGCGAGCGGGCAATCGGCTCAGCGCCAATCACCGCGGCCAAGACCGCGCTGGGCGTAGCGCCCGTGGCGGGCGCGGCACGCGGTTTGCGCGGTGCAGCAGATTTAGCCGGGGCTTTTTTGGCAGCTACTTTGCTGGCTGGTTTGGCTGTTTTCGCAGCGGCTTTTTTAGCTGCTGTCCCGGTTTTGGCCGCAGCCTTCTTGGCCGCAGGCGCACCCGCCGTCGTTTTGCGCGGTGGGAACTTGCTGGTGCGGGGCTCAAACTCAAAGCTCACTTTGCCCTCTTCCTTGTTCCAGGTTAAGAAGGCCTTAAAACTGCGGCGCGTGCGCATAGAGACAAACTTGTCCAGCAAATCGGTCTTGCCGGTCTCCAGCAGCTTGGTCATCTGCTCGCGCTCTACAGGCTGCTGCAAGATGACTTGGCCACTCTTGAAGTCGCAACTAGGCGTAGGTTGCGCGTCAGTGGGTACTGACTTCTCGCACACGTAGCTCTTGCCAAACTCTAGTACCTGGCTGCCGCATTTGGGGCAAGCGCCCAGCGATACTTTGCCTGACAAATCGACAATCTCGCCCGATTCTGCGGCCTTGGCATCTTCGCCAAAGTCAAACTCCAGCTTCCAGTTTTTATCTTCTTCGTTGTATTTGAGGGCAATGTCCGCCACAAACGGCCAGCCCGCTTTGGAGCGGAAGCCCTCCAGCGGGCCAATCTTCTTGTCGCGAATAAACTGCTCCACCTCAGCGGGCTCAAAGGTGCGGCCTGCGGGGGATTTGCCAAAGCTAAAGCCGCAGCCTTCCAGTGCACCCGCTTTGCCGGTACAGGTGTAGCGACGGTAGTTTTCTTTGACGATGCCACCGCAGTTGGGGCACGGAGTAGCGAGCGTGGCATAGTCGCCGGGGACGGTGTCGCGGTCGTACTCTTTGGCTTTTTTGACGATTTTTTCCGTCATGGCGTTGATCTCGGCCATGAAGGTTTCACGGCTCATCTTGCCCTTTTCCATCAATGCCAGCTTGTGCTCCCACTCGCCGGTTAGTTCAGGGGTAGAGAGCTCTTCTACGCCCAAGCCGCGCAAAAGCGTCATGAGCTGGAAGGCTTTGGCCGTGGGGATCAGCTCGCGGCCCTCGCGCAAAATATATTTTTCGTTGAGTAAACCTTCAATCGTGGCGGCGCGGGTGGCTGGCGTGCCCAAGCCTTTTTCTTGCATGGCTTCGCGCAGTTCGTCGTCTTCTACCAGCTTGCCTGCGCCTTCCATCGCACCCAATAGCGTGGCCTCGCTGTAGCGGGCGGGTGGGCGGGTTTTCAGGCCTTTGGCCTCGACCACTTCGGCGCGCACCATTTCACCGGGTTTGACGGCGACCAGGGTTTTACTGTCCTTGTCGTCGGTGTTTTCGTTTTCAGCTTCTTTGCCGTAAATGGCCAGCCAGCCCGGTTTGACGAGCACCTTGCCTTCGGTCTTGAAGCTGTGGAAAGAAGTAGCCCCCACGCTTGCCACTGCGTGTGCTGCACTGCCCCCCGAGGGGGCCGCGCCTTGCTCGGGGCGGCCCGTCGCTGCGGCCACTGTCGTGATCCGCGTGGTCACCAAGTATTCAGCACTGGGGTAAAACACCGCCATGAAGCGCTTGACCACCAGGTCGTACAGCTTTTGTTCGGCCTCAGACAAGCCGCTGGGGGCTTGCAGCGTTGGGATAATCGCGAAGTGGTCGCTGACTTTGGCGTTGTCAAAAATGCGCTTGTTCGGCTTGATGTAGTTGCCATTCAAGGCCACCAGCGCGTGCGGTGCCAGGTGCCGCATGCCGCTGTCGGCCAGCATTTCAAACGTCTTTTTAACGACGGGCAAATAGTCTTCAGGCAGCGCGCGGGAGTCGGTTCGCGGGTAGGTCAATGCCTTGTGGCGCTCGTACAGACTTTGCGCAATTTGCAGCGTGGTTTTGGCAGAAAAGCCAAACTTGCCATTGGCCTCGCGCTGCAGAGATGTCAAGTCAAACAACTGGCCAGCGGCTTGCGTGGTGGGCTTGCTTTCTTCTGTCACCGTGGCCGATTTGCCGCGCACCGCTTCAGCAATGGCGATGGCTTCGCGCTGCGACCAGACGCGGTCGGCCTTCAGCTCGGCATCGGGCTCCGGGTTATCGGCAGTGACGATAAGTTTTTTGAACTTCGGGTCAAACCACTTGGCCGGGTATTCGCCCGCTTCAGCCAAAAAGGATGCGTGGATTTCCCAATAGTCACGTGACACAAACTTGCGGATTTTTTCTTCGCGTTCGACAACCACCGACAGCGTTGGCGTTTGCACACGGCCCACGGTGGTCAAAAAGAACCCGCCGTCGCGTGAGTTAAACGCCGTCATGGCGCGCGTGCCGTTGATGCCAACCATCCAGTCAGCCTCAGACCGTGAGCGCGCCGCGTCGGCCAGGCCCTGCATCTGCTTTTCAGTGCGCAAAGAGTCAAAGCCATCGCGGATGGCGGCGGGCGTCATCGACTGCAGCCACAGGCGCTTGACCGGGTGCTTGCTTTTGGCGTACTGCTGGATGAGCCGGAAAATCAGCTCGCCCTCACGGCCCGCGTCGCAGGCGTTGACGATGTTGCCCACGTCCTTGCGTTTGGTCAGTTTGACGATGGCGTTCAGCCGCGTCTTGGTTTTGTCCATCGGCTTTAAGTCAAAGTAGGGCGGCAGCACCGGCAGGTTGGCAAAGCTCCATTTGCCGCGCTTGACGTCAAACTCTTCGGGGGCTTGTATCTCGACCAGATGCCCGACGGCGGACGTGACCAGCCACTCGTCGCTTTCAAAATACTCGTCGTGCTTTTCAAACTTGCCCGCCGTGGGCGTGATGGCACGTACGATGTCTTGCGCGACGGAGGGTTTTTCTGCAATAACGAGTGTCTTCATATGTATTTCTTCAAACCTTCAATGTCTTCCGGGAACATTTCCCCGCCTTCGGCAAAAACGACTTTGCCTTCACGACCCCCAACACCTGACTTTGCCTTGTCAATTTTCAAGATCACCACCACGGGCAAGCCCTTGGGTTTTGGCAGCATCTTAGCCACATCAGGCGTCACCATGCCCGCCGGAAAGCTGTAGCCTTTGCTCAACAGGTAGCCACTGGCGGCAGATTCCTGCTTGTCAATCGACAGTGCCAACACGCTGAGGCCCTTGCCTTTTTGCGCCCGCCACAGCGCTTCTATATGCGGTGACTGCACCGCACAAAAAGGGCACCAGCTAGCCCACCAGTACACCACAAGCGTGCTGGCGCTTTGTTTTTGGGGTTGCCAGACGCTGCCGTCCAGCAGCTTCACATCAGGCAATTTCAGCACGCTGCCCAGCTTTGGCAAGGGGCTTTCAGGGCTTTGCGCCCATGCAGGCGCGGCCAGCGTCAAGGCGCTCAAGGTCAACAGGTCGCGGCGCTGCATCATGGGGTCTCCATTCAAAATCGCATCACTACAATACGGGCTTCTCGCGCGGGGGCGCACGCACATGCGCGCGCACATGCATGAATTAACCATACCTCAAAAATTTCGGGAAGTGTTTTGCCGTGCTAAAAAGTCCATCGACCCCATCAGCAAAAGTTGCCTCAGCGCCAGACGCCCGCCGCATTCAAACCCGCCGTTCCGGCGTCCACGGCAAGGGCGTTTTTGCATTGGCTGATTTGGCCGAAGGCGAAACCATCATTGAGTATGTGG
>JANMIH010000416.1:0-7548 GCA_031375685.1 Polaromonas sp.
GTGGTGGAGGACTGCGTCAACCGCGTCGGCGTCGACCTCAACACCGCCAGCGTTCCGCTGCTCTCGCGCGTGTCGGGCCTGTCGCCCAGCGTGGCGCGTGCGGTGGTGCGCTGGCGCGACGCGAATGGCGCGTTTGCGTCACGGGCTGACTTGCTGAAGGTGACAGGGCTGGGCGCCAAAACCTTTGAGCAAAGCGCAGGATTTTTGCGTTTGCGCGGCGGGGCGAATCCGCTTGACATGACGGGCGTTCACCCCGAAACCTATGCCGTGGTTGAGCAGATCATGCTGCACACCGGCAAACCGGTCGCCGAGCTGATGGGCCGGACCGACATGCTCAAAACCCTGAAACCCGAGCTGTTTGCCAACGACAAATTTGGCGTGATCACGGTCAAAGACATCTTGCTGGAGCTGGAAAAGCCAGGCCGTGACCCGCGCCCCAGCTTCAAAGTAGCGCGTTTCAACGACGGCGTGGAAGCTATCCAAGACCTGCGTGAAGGCATGGAGCTGGAAGGCACCGTCAGTAACGTGGCGGCCTTTGGCGCGTTCATCGACATCGGCGTTCATCAAGACGGCCTGGTACACGTCAGCCAACTGAGCCACAAATTCACCACCGATGCGCGTGAGGTGGTCAAAACCGGCGATATCGTGAAGGTGAGGGTGACGGAAATTGACGTGGCGCGCAAACGGATTGGCCTGACGATGAAGCTCGGGGATGCTCCGGCCAAACGCGATGCGTCGAGAGATAACCGATTTGAAGGTTCAAGGCCAGGCTTCAATCAAAACCAGAACCGTGGCAGGCAAGAAGCACCGCAAACTGTGCCATCGGCGATGGCGTCAGCGTTTGGGAAACTGGCTGGTTTGAAGAAATAGATTGATCATGCAAGCCCTCCGCATTTACGCAGGCCCCAAAGCCATGCAGCACATCGCACAACACGGCCTGCAGCCGCAAGACGTTGGCGTGGTGCCGGGTGCGGCGGGTGGGCCCAAGGGTTTGATTCTGGGGCCGCTGGACCGGTTTATTTTTGGCGACTGGCTGGCGCGGTCAAACCATGAGGTGCATCTGGTGGGTGCGTCGATTGGTGCCTGGCGCATGGCGACGGCTTGTCTGGACAACCCGGTGGCTGGTTTTGAACTGCTGGAGCACGACTACATTCGCCAGGACTATGCGCTCAAACCGGGTGAAAAGTTTCCGTCTGCCGACACGGTGAGCGAGGACTTTGGCCGCAATCTGGCCCGGTTTTATTCGGGCAAAGTGGCTGATGTGCTGAGCCACCCGCGCTACAAGCTGCACATCATCACCTCGCGCGGGCGGCACATGCTCAGGCGTGAACGCAAACTGGCCACGCCACTGGGTTACCTTGGGGCTTTTTTAAGCAACGGCATCCACCGCAAAGCCATGGGCGCGTGGCTGGAGCGGGTGGTGTTCTCCAGCCAAAACGCTGCACTTCCGTTTGATGCCCGCGACTACCGCACCCGCCAGATTGACCTGACGCAGGCTAATTTTGGACCGGCGCTGCAAGCCAGTTGCTCGATTCCGTTTGTGCTGCGTTCGGTACGGGACATCCCCGGTTCGCCTCCCGGTGCCTACTGGGACGGTGGCATCACGGATTACCACTTGCATTTGAACTATCCGGCGGCATCCAAAGGGTTGGTGCTGTACCCGCATTTTCAAAAATCCGTCGTGCCCGGCTGGCTGGACAAAGGCCTGAAGTGGCGGCACAAGGCCACGCCGTTTTTAGACAACATGGTGCTGCTGGCACCCAACCCGGACTGGGTCAAAACCTTGCCAAACGCCAAACTGCCAGACCGCACCGACTTTGCCCGTTACGGGACAGATTTGCAGGGCAGGGTGAAAGCCTGGAGTACAGCGGCATCTGCCAGTGAGCAGATGGCGGATGAGTGGCAGCAATGGCTGTGCAGGCCGGATGTGGGCGTGGTTTGGCCACTTTAAGTTGATAAGATTTTTGTGCCATCATTTGATGGCACAATAGTCTCAAACAGGAGCATCAATCATGGAAGCATTTGCAGTCAGAGATTTGCGGGAGCACACGGGTGACTTGGTGCGCAATGCTGAAGGCGGACAGCTTTCGGTGGTGTCCAAACATGGCAAACCTCTGTTTGTAGCGATGCCTTTTACCGATGCGTTGCTGGCGGCGGGCGTTTCTGTATCACTGGCGGACAAATTGGTGCAAAGTGGCGAGTTGTCAGTCAGCTCCGGCGCAAAACTCTCGGGCATGCCTTATGCGCGTTACTTGCAGCATTTGGGGGCTATGGGTTACAGCTTGCTGGACGACAGTGCGCCGCTGGCAGATGAGTTGGCACTTCTGGCGGCCAAATAGTCAGCCATGAAGCTGCTGGTGGCCGACGCTGGCCCACTGATAGCGCTTGCCGTGGCTGATGTATTGCCCTTGGCGCTCAAGCAGTTTGAGTTTTGTGTACCCCAGGCTGTGCTTGACGAATGCATGGCTGACCCGTATGCCCCTGGCGCGACTCTCATTCTTGAAGCGTCGCGCCAAGAAGGATTCACGCTGATTCATGACAGCGTGATCAAGACCCTGGACAGTGCCTATGCCATGGGTTTGGGTTCAGGTGAGGTAGCTGTTTTAAGCTATGCCCAACAACACAGCCACGTCGCTCTGATGGATGAACGGCGTGCCCGGCGAATTGCGCTGAAATTGGGTGTGGCAGTGGTGGGCAGCGGTGCGGTGCTGCTGGCTTTGAAGGCCTCGGGTGCCATCACCAGTATTCGGCCTGCGCTGGGGGCGTGGTACCAGCATGGCTATTTTTTGTCCCCCGCGCTGCAAAAGCAATTGTTGGCGGCAGCGGGCGAATCAATTTAGCTTCTTCACCAGCACCTGAGATTTGCGGTCCCAGTTGTACTTGCGCTTGCGTGCATCGGGCAGCCAGTCAGGGTCAACCTGCACAAAGCCGCGCTTGATAAACCAGTGCATCGTGCGGGTGGTCAGAACAAAAATGCTTTGCAGGCCTGCGGCTCGGGCGCGTTGCTCGATGCGCCTTAAAACCTTTTCACCGTCGCCCTGGCCTTGTGATTGCGGCGACACGGTCAGGGCTGCCATTTCGGCGGTTTTAGCCTCGGGGTAGGGGTAGAGGGCAGCGCAGGCAAAGATCACGCCGTCGTGCTCAATGATGGTGTAGTTGTTGGCGTCACGTTCAATCTCGGTGCGGTCGCGTTTGACCAGCGTGCCGTCTTTTTCAAACGGTTCAATCAGCTGCAAAATGCCGCCCACGTCGTCAGCCGTGGCTTCGCGCAGTTCTTCCAGTTTTTCGTCAATCACCATGGTGCCAATGCCGTCATGCACATAAATTTCCAGCAGCAATGCGCCATCAACTGCAAACGGCAAGATGTGGCTGCGTTCCACGCCTGATTTGCAAGCTTTGACGCAGTGCTGCAAGTAAAACGCGGTGTCCGTCGGCTGGGCGGCGTTGGGAAGTAGCGTCAACAGCTTTTCAGCGGCGGCCAGGGGCAGTTCGGTGTCGATCGGGTTGTCGTCGCTGGCGGGGGCACTTGGGTCCAGTCGGATGCCAGGAATTTCGGTTAAAAAAATCAGTTTGTCAGCCCCCAGCTCAATCGCCACACTGGTGGCGACTTCTTCCATCGTCAGATTAAACGCCTCCCCGGTGGGCGAAAAGCCAAACGGTGACAGCAGCACCATCGCATCAAAATCCAGCGTGCGGTTGATGCCCACGGTGTCCACCTTGCGCACCAGGCCTGAGTGTTTGAAGTCCACGCCATCGACAATGCCGACGGGCCGGGCGGTAATAAAGTTGCCTGAAATCACCCGCACGGTGGCCCCGGCCATCGGGGTGTTGGGCAAGCCCTGGCTGAAGGCGGCTTCAATCTCGTAGCGCAACTGGCCTGCGGCTTCTTGCGCGCTGTCCAGTGCCACTTCGTCGGTAATGCGCATGCCGTGGGAGTATTTGGCCTCGTGGCCTTTGGCGGCGAGTTGCTCGTTAACCTGCGGCCTGAAGCCGTGAACCAGCACAATTTTGACGCCCATGCTCTGGATGAGCGCCAGGTCTTGCGCAATGTGCTGCAACTTGCCTGCGGCGATGGCCTCACCGGCAATGCCGACCACAAAAGTTTTGCCCCGGTGCGTGTGAATGTAAGGTGCCACCGAGCGAAACCAGGGCACAAAGGTGAAATTGAAGACGGCGGACATGGGCTGGCTCTCTGGCTAGGGCAATACAGGGGGTAAAAAATGAAGTGTAAGGCACGCAGTCATGACGATTTGGCGGCCTTTCCAAGGCAAATCTCGTCTATACAGAGGTTGCGTTGACGACGCGCACGGGTTATCTTCTAAAGGGATGGAAAAACTGATACATGGCCTGTGGGGCTGCTTTTTTGGCATGACGGTGGTTATTCTTGTGGGGGCTGTCAGGGTTTACTCACTTTCTGTGTGTCCTGATTTGTCGGCCGTGCAGGCCAGTACGTGATGGATAAAATTGCAATTGGCTTGTGGGGCTGTTTTTTTGGCGTGGTCGTCGGCATCCTGACGGGTTCTGTCTTTGCCTACATGCGTTCCTTGCACCGAATTGCGCTGAATGCTGCCTTGTCTGCCGTGCTGTCTGCCTTGTACGTGGCGGTCTTTTTGGGTGCATTGCCAATGGCTGATGCGCAAACGCTGACCATTTCTCTGGCGCTGGTGACCATCGCCGTGTCTGTGGTGCTCACCTATTTGTTGTTTGCGGTGCTGGGTTTGACAAAGTCACAGCGTTTTCGGCAACGCATCATGGCTGGTCTGAGCACTCTGCTGCTGATAGCGCTGGTGTGGGGCTGGCAGCTTGCACCCAAAGATTTTCTGGTTTTGGGCACCAGCGTGGCCAGCCTGCTGGGACTGGTGGCATTGGCGACGGCCATTCAAAAAGCCTGGTCTGGCGACCGGCTGGCTTGGGCGGTGGTGTTTGCCATTTGCTGCATGCTGGTGGCGCTGGTCGGCTTGAGCGCGATTGCGTATGACAGAGACGGTGCGAGCTGGCTGCTCTATGCCGTCAGCGCCCTGGCCGCAACGCTTTACATGCTGACCATGGCATCGGTGCTGTGGTCACGCTACGCCTATCTGATTGAGCTGCACAAACTACTGGCCTACGGCCCGAGCTATGACCCGGTCACGCGGATGCGATCCCATGCAGAGACAGGCCAGATGGTCGGTGCTGTCTTCAAAAGCTTTCGTGCCAAGCCGCAACCCATGGGCATCTTGGTGCTGACCATTGCCAATCTTTATTCACTTGAAAAACTCCATGGCGTGCGGGCGGTGAACCATGCCCTTTTCGTGACAGCGGCCCGCCTGCGGCGCATCGTCCCCTCCCAGGTGGAGATGGGCAGGCTGGGGTCTGACGGCTTTGTGCTGGTGATGCAGCACTGCAAGCAAAGTGCCAGCCTGATTGACCTGGCCACCGCTGTAGAAAGCCACTTGCGGCGTCCCGTGTCACTGAGCACCAGCCGGGAAGCCGCGCGCATTGAAACCGACAGCACGGTCTGGGTGGCAGACATCGGCGTCGGTGTTTTGATGGTTTCAAATCCCGAATCGCGCGGTTCTGATGCGATTGCCATGGGGCGTCGCATGTCGCGCACAGCGATCAGTTACCCCAGCCGTCTGGCCTGGTTCGATGAGTCGAGCGGCGAGACAGTGGAGTTGCCAGACAACCGGTTGTTGTAGCTGGCGCTTTCGGGGCGTTGATAATGTGAGGTTTTGAGCATCACGCCTTTGTCGTCAGCAGCCCCATCACCCTTGCGCATTGAGTTTCCTGAATCCTTGCCCGTATCTGGCAAGCGCGAAGAAATCACCGCTGCCATTGCGACGCACCAGGTGGTGATTGTTTGCGGTGAAACGGGTTCAGGCAAAACCACCCAACTCCCCAAAATTTTGCTCGCCATGGGGCGGGGTAAATTAAATTACGCCCCAGGCCAGCGCGCCAAACTGATCGGTCACACCCAGCCTCGCCGCATTGCCGCATCCAGCGTGGCCAAACGCATTGCTGAAGAGCTGAAAACCCCGCTGGGCGATGTGGTCGGCTTCAAGGTTCGCTTTCAGGACAGACTGAGCCGGGATGCGTCCGTCAAGCTGATGACCGACGGCATTTTGCTGGCCGAAACGCAAACCGACCCTCAGCTGAATGCCTACGACACCATCATCATCGACGAGGCGCATGAGCGCAGCCTGAACATTGATTTTTTGCTCGGTTACCTGCGCCAGTTGCTGCCGCGTCGGCCGGACTTGAAAGTCATCATCACGTCGGCGACGATTGATGCGAATCGTTTCGCTGAATATTTTGCGTCTTCCAAAGGCCCGGCGCCTGTGATCATCGTTTCTGGACGGATGTTTCCGGTTGAACAGCGTTACAGACCATTTGAAGAGTCGCGTGATTACGATTTAAACGACGCCATTGCCGACGCGGTCGATGAGCTGTGGCTCAGCCCGCACAGCGCGGGCGACATTCTGGTGTTCTTGCCCGGTGAGCGTGAAATCAGGGAAGCCGCTGACCATCTGCGCAAGCACTTGGCGCATCAGCCATTGAACCGTGGCGCGGATGTGCTGCCGCTGTTTGCACGTTTAAGCCCAGCCGAGCAAGACCAGATTCTTGCCAACCATAGCAACCGCCGCATTGTGCTGGCGACCAACGTGGCCGAAACGTCGCTGACGGTGCCGGGTATCCGGTACGTGATTGACGCAGGCACGGCTCGTGTGAAGCGCTACAGCTTCAGGAGCAAGGTGGAGCAGCTGATGGTCGAGCCGATCAGTCAGGCGGCGGCCAACCAGCGTGCTGGGCGATGCGGCCGGGTGGCAGACGGCATTTGCATCCGGCTTTACGATGCGCAGGACTTTGCCGGGCGCCAGCGCTTTACCGACCCCGAGATTTTGCGCAGCTCACTGGCAGCCGTGATTTTGCGGATGAAGGCATTGCATCTGGGCGCAATTGAAGACTTTGCCTTCATTGAGGCACCGCAGCGCCGCGCCATGACGGATGGCTACCAGTTGCTGGCAGAACTGGGCGCTGTCGATGACGACAACGAAATCACGCCTGTAGGCCACACGCTGGCCAAACTGCCGCTGGACCCGCGCGTGGGCCGCATGATTCTCGAAGCCAAAAGCCGCAGCGCCCTGGACGAAGTGCTGGTCATTGCCAGCGCCCTGAGCGTGCAGGACGTGCGCGACCGCCCCATGGACAAGCAGGCCCAGGCCGACCAGGCGCATGCCAAGTTTGATGATGAGAAAAGCGAGTTTGTTGGGTATTTGAAGCTCTGGAAGTGGCTCGGTGACTCCAGGGGTGGGCACGACGCGGTGCATAAGCTGACCAACAGACAGCATGAGAATTTATTGAGAGAAAACTTCATCAACATGCGCCGGGTACGCGAATGGCGGGACATTCATTCGCAACTCGTGAGCACCATCAGCGAGCAAGGTTGGGACCGCACGGCGCCGGGCCGCCCCAAGCCGGGCGACGCCCCCCCGGGGGGCAGCGACGACGCGAAGCGCGGAGCATGGGGGCCAACCGTCTTCAACAAAAAACCCGCCAGTTACGAGCAAC